>JAQBQX010000024.1 GCA_028286785.1 Candidatus Adlerbacteria bacterium | reverse complement strand
CTTTGGGTATGACTCGTGCAAGTATTTTTCGACGTTCTATAAGCGGTAGTGTTCGCAGGTCTTTGCCGTTGAGAAACAGAATGTCAAAGGCAATATACGTTGGCTCTTTTCCGAACTTCATCATCTCGTTGAAGATGGGTCGACCTTCAACATTGAGCGCCACCGCCTCGCCGTCGAATATTGCATCGGTCACTTTGCGTTTGTCGAAGGCGCCGGGCAATTCTTCTTCCAAAAATCGGAAGCGATTGTGATATTTGTCCTCGCGCGTTCGGGTGGTGCATCTCCCGTTTTGGAGATATGCCACGCAGCGGAATCCGTCGTACTTGAGCTCGTACGTATAGTCAGGGTCGTCGAACGGTTCCTTTTTTACTTCGGGCACAAGAGGGGTAATGCGAAAGAGCGTCATCGGGCACCTCCTTTTGTATGAGAAGAACGATTCTCGGTTAATATGCCAGCTTCTGCATATTTTGTATACTACCCGCATGAAGAAAGTTTTAGGACCAGAATTTTTTGACCGGCCCACACCGACGGTTGCCCGCGACCTGTTGGGGAAATTTTTGGTGCGCCGCCACCTGGGCAAGACGACTGCGTACATGATTATCGAGACCGAGGCGTATTACGGGTTTAAGGATAAAGCGTCGCATGCGCACAAACGGCAGACATTGCGCAACAGTCCTATGTTTGCGGCGCCCGGCACTATATATGTGTACTTTACGTACGGCATGCACTGGATGCTTAATTTGGTGACCGGCAAAGTCGGCCACCCGGGCGCGGTATTGATACGAGGCGTAGCCGAGGTGTCCGGTCCCGCACGGCTTACAAAACATTTAAAAATAGATAAACAGCTTACTGGGTTGATGTTAGGAAAGTCGGCAGGGCTCTGGATCGAGGACAGGGGAGTTGTGGTCAAAAATAAACAGGTACAAAAAACTCCGCGTATCGGTATACGATACGCGGAGGAATGGGTGGAGAAACTGTGGCGGTTTGTTCTTACGCCGCCTTTTTGATTTGCTTGCGCTCCTCGCTCTTGCTTTTGCTCACAGTAGCGCTGCGGTCGGCCATCATCTTGGCGAAAGCCCTAGTGTAGGGCTCCCAGCGTGATTCGGGCACTGCGTCGCCGGGTTTGAGTTTATTATGCTTGAAAATGGCTTGCATAACCGCTTCGCGCGGAGTCAGCATTGATCTGTACATCATTCCGCCAGCCATATTGCAAACTTCGCGTACCGTTATGTGTACAAAATTGAGATCGATGCCGGTCTTTTTCTTGGCATATGCGATGCCATTCATGAGCTCGTCCGAACCGATTTCTAAAAAACCTATATTGCTCATTGATGCCTCCTGTTGCAGGGTACACACCAAAACGCCTGAATCTATTGTACTACCAAACATCATGAAAGTCAAGTGAAGAATAAAAAAACCACCCGGGTGGGTGGTTAGGATTCTGCTGGCTGATGCCAAGCGCAATGGTCGCTACCAGGTTCTCTTTCGATGCCGCATCGGAAACCGTCGATGACCTCTGTGCATTGGTTGTATGCGGTTGCAACAACCTTCTGCCGATTGGGACCTGGTTTGTATTTCGACGGCACCTCAACACTTTGCTCTTGAGGCGGATTTTCATATTGCTCCATCACCTCTTCCAGGGTCGGGAGCGATATATCGCCAGCCGCTTTGCGCTCCGCTAGGGTAGTGAACTTCGACTTGATGTCATGCTTGAAGCGGATTCCCGCGATGACACCAAGCTGCTTCCTGTCCAAACCTACAGCCTCGGCGGCAGTGCGGTTGGTGGCGCCGTACGTCTCTACCAGTATCCGTACGATACCGGTTTTAGTTTCCGGCGGCAGGTCATTAAATGAGAGTTTCTTTTTGGTCATCAGGTATTCCCTGTACCGATCTCTAGAGGGGAACTCATTGCACTGCACTCAAATAACAACTGCTCTACAATATGAATTAAATTAGCAAGAAGTCAATGTGTCTGGCAGCATCTGGCATAACCCAGATGTAAGTGTGCCTTTGGCGTCCAGCAAATCCTGGACGTAAGTGTGCCCAGCATCTGGCAAATCCCAGATGTAAGTGTTCCCTTAAAAAAAGCCGCACCTGGAAGGGTGCGGCGTAGGATGCTGGAGTGAATTAAACAGATACCCTGAGATCTTCCTCCGCCCACTTTTTCAGTTCAGGCGGCAGCGGTGCGTCTGCACGGGGCAGACCTACTATTAAAACTGGAGTGCCGTTGTTGCGCAGTGTGTGCTGACCATTTTCCGATTTGAGCGGCTTCTTCTTATCATCGTTGGGATGTTTCCCACGATGCCGACCTCTTCCTCTCATCGAATGGCCACGCTCAGTGCACTTTGGCATGCTCGCTCCTTCCAAGATTGACCGTCATTGAAAACGGCCACGTTTACGATACGTGGCCGCTTCCATTTCGTCAATTGGGGTTATACGAACATCTCGCTGACAACAGCCTTCACTATATTGCCGTCGGCCTTGCCCTTGAGGTCTTTCATCAGGGCGCCCATCAATTGGTTTGCGCCAGTCTTGTCTGCTACACCCATCTCTGCTGCCTTGGCGCGTACCGCAGTGCGGATCTCGTCCTCGCTCATTTGTGCTGGGAGCATTTCCTCCAAAATAGCGAGTTCTTTTTTCTCGCCTTCGGCCAAGTCAGGGCGACCGCCCTTTTCAAATTGCTCGATAGAGTCTTTGCGCTGCTTTGCGGCGCGCATAACCAGGCTCATTATTTCCTCCTCGGACAAAACGCCGTCCGGACCCCGGGTCAAAGATACGAGTTCGTTAGTGCAAGCGGCCGAAAGCATGCGTAAAACGCCAAGGCGCTCCATGTCGCGGGCCTTCATCGCTGTTATAATTGCTGTTTTTAAATCCTGTTGTGTCATAGGGGTATCATATCAATACCGAGGAGATTCTGCCAGATGTCTCGCTGTGCTACCATAGGCTGATGGAAATGTTGTTAATTGCTGTTGTTGTGGTGGTGGTTTTGAGCAACGGCTTTGTCATGTACTACATGATGCGCCGCAACAGTGCTGCGCAAATAGACGTACCTCAAGACAGCCAATCGATGGTATTGCTCCAGGGCCAGCTGCAGGAGCTGACGCGCGCTTTGGACAGCAAGCTCGGCGAAGGGGCGCGCAATATGACAGAGTCTCTGCGTATCCAGAGCGACCAGTCGCAGCAAACGATCACCAACATACAGTCGCAGATGAACGCGATCACCAACCGCATGAGCGAACAGTTGCTCGAGGTGGTCAAAGGCGTGACAGAAACAAAAGAGTCTACCAAACAAGTGTTTACGTTGGCCGAGCAACTCAATAACCTGGAAAAGGTGCTCAAAAACCAAAAGCAGCGCGGTAACTTGGGCGAAGCGTCGCTCGAGTTGGTGATGAGCAACATCTTGCCGCCGGGCGCGTACGCAATGCAGTACGAATTTCCGGGAGGGGAAACAGTCGACGCCATCATTCGCACCAAAGAGGGCTTTATCCCCGTTGACGCGAAGTTTCCGCTTGAAAATTATTCGCGCTTGCGCGACGAGCGCGATGACGTCAAGCGTGTCGAGTATGAGGAGGCCTTTAAGCGCGACCTCAAAAAGCGTATCGACGAAACAAGCAAGTATGTCCGTCCCAAAGACGGCACGCTCCCGTTTGCGTTTATGTACATCCCAGCCGAGGGTATCTATTACGACTTGCTGAACGACGGGGTAGGGGCCGTAAACACCCGCTCGTTGCTCGACTATGCCCAAAACGACCGCAAGGTGATCATTGTGTCGCCTACGACCTTTGCGGCCTATCTGCAGTCGGTTTTGTACGGTTTTAAGGCCTTCAAGATCGAGGAACAGGCTAAAGATATCGCCAAAAACGTCGAGGCCTTGGGGCGCCATATCAACGCCTACCAGGACTATTACAAAAAGCTGGGGGCATCCCTTTCGACCACGGTGAACCACTTTAATGCCGGAACCAAGGAGCTCGGGAAGATCGAGAAAGACGTGCTCAAAATCGACGCCGCGGCCGAAATAGCCATAGATGTCGCGGCGGTGGACAGGCCCTTGCTTGAGGGCAAGGAATAGGGTACAGTACTCCTGTTATGGCAACCAAATCAGCTACACCAAAAGACCTGGCAAAGGAATTTGCTATTATCGAAACAGGCGGCAAGCAGTACCTCGTATCCGAGGGTGACACCGTCAAAATCGAGAAGATCAAGGGTCCAGCAACCGACAAGGGTCGCGAGACCGTTAATGTCGGGGATGCTGTCGTGTTCGACAAGGTGTTGGTTGTCGACAATGGCGCAGATACCACTATCGGCGCACCGTACATCGCGGGTGCCAAGGTAAGCGCAGTTGTTTCTAAGATCTCCCGCGCAAAAAAGGTGGTAGTCATCAAATACAAGGCCAAGTCTAACTACTTCAAAAAGCGCGGCCATCGCCAGCCCTACTTCGAAGTCAAAATCGGAAGCATCAAATAAAGAAAAAACTCCCTTCGGGGAGTTTTTTTATTGTCGGGACGAAAGGGCAGAGGCGATGGTGTCGGGGTCGGCGTATTCAAGCTCTGAGCCGGTAGAGAGGCCGCGGCCAAGCGCTGTGATTTTAAGGCTAAAAGCTTCGGCGGGGGCTCTTAGCTTTTCGGCAATCATTACGCGCGTGTGGTCGCCCTCGGCTGTGGCCGACAGACCCAAAATAACCTCCTTCAGTTTCCCGAGCGATGCGTCGGCATCGATGCGCGCCACCAGCTCGCGCATACGCACGAACTTTTCTGGCTCCTCGGTTGCCAAGGGGATAGTGCCGCCGAGCACAAAGTATTTGCCACGGAAGCCGCTGCGTTCGACGTTTTCGATATCGGCGTCTTTTTCCACGACAAACAATACGTGTGCGTCGCGGCCTTCATTGCTGCAGATATTACAAAAAATATTTGCCTGAGAGTCTTTCACAAACCAACGGAAGCAGGCATTGCATTGCTGGGTGTGGGCACCCAGCTCGCGGATAGCCAGTGCGAGGTCGTTGCGGTACCCAGCGCGCTGGCTGAGCAGAAATTGCACAAACCTCCGGGCTTGGCGCGGGCCGATGCCAGGAAAGCGTTCAAATACTTCTGTTAGGCGTTGTATCGGGTCCATTAGAAGGAGTTAAAGTCATCTGTTTTGGCGGCGCTGTTGTCGAAGGCTCCGAAGTCGCTCTTTTCAAGCGAGACAAAGCTGGTGCGTTTGTCGTCGAAGTACAGCTCGATAGAGCCGACCGGACCGTTACGGTGTTTTTCGATCATGATTTCAGCAATATTGGGGCGGTCGGAAGTCTCGTTCATCTTGTCGTCGCGGTGGATAAACATAACGACGTCGGCGTCTTGTTCGATGGAACCCGAGTCGCGGAGGTCGGACAAGCGCGGTTTGCCGCGGCGCTGTTCAACGGCGCGTGACAGCTGCGAAAGGGCCAAGACTGGCACATCAAGTTCACGGGCCAAGTTTTTAAGCGAACGCGAAATTTCTGTAACTTGCTGCACGACGTTGTCGCTGTTTTTGCTCTGGGTCGGTGCCATCAGCTGGAGGTAGTCCACCACAATGAGCCCGAGTCCGTTTTCTTTTTTGAGGCGGCGGGCAACAGAGCGCATCTTGAGGATGTTGTTGCCTGGCTGGTCGTCGATAAATATCGGTGCGTTAGAAAGGCGCTCGTACGCGTCTTTGATACGGTCAAAGTCGCCCTGCTCGGTAATGTTACCGGTGCGGAGGCTCCACGAGTTCACCTTTGCTTCGGCGGATACCATACGGTCTACCAACTGCTGAGCGGACATTTCCAAAGAAAATACGCCGACCGTAACATTGTTTTGCACTGCAGCATTGCGTGCAATGTCCAGCGCAAGTGCGGTTTTACCCATAGAAGGGCGGGCCGCCAAGATGATCAGGTCGGACTTTTGCAGCCCGGCCAGCAAGTTGTCCATGTCTTTAAAGCCGGTGCGGATACCGCGCAGCGCATCTTTGTTTTGGTGGAGGTGTTCGAGCCGCGCCCACGCGTCGTGGAGAGTCTCGCGGATAGAAGTAAATTTGGTGAGCGTTGGGGTTTCTGTCACTTCATAGATTTTCTTTTCGGCTTTGTCCAAAGTTTCCTCGAGGTCTTCGCCTTCGTCAAAACCTATTTCGGCGATATATTCGCCAGCGTCAATGAGCTGGCGGAGCATAAACTTTTTCTGCACCTGGTTGCCGTAAAACACCGCGTTGCTTGCGGCAGGCACGTTGCTGACCAGTTCGGCCAAGTAGGAAACGCCGCCGATGCCGTCGAGCTGTTTGTTGTCTGCCAAACATGCGCGCACGCTTTCTATGTCTATCGGTTCGTTTTTGCCATACAGCGTCATCATGGCCGCGTACAATATGCGGTGCTTCTCGCTATAAAATGCATCGGGCGACAACACGTCGGTGGTGTCTATCATGCCTTCGGGGCGGATCATCAATGCGCCCAAGAGAGCCTTTTCAGACTCGAGAGACTGCGGCGGTACGCGCAGTGCGGTGTCGTGTGTGCGTCGTCCAACTGCCATAGATACCCTAAGAGTACTCTTTTTTGTCTATATATCAATTTGTGCGCTATTTGGGGGTAACTTTGGGACCCTCGGGTGTATCAGCAAGCTCAAAACCGGCAGTATCTATGGCTTGGCGGAGCTCATCTGCGCGCGCAAAGTCCTTTCCGGTGCGCGCCGCTTCGCGATCGTCCACCAATTTCTGGACCTCTGCAGGGATTGCCTCAGCGGTCAGGGCAAGCTTGGCTGTCGGGCCGCTTTGCGCCAGCCCAAGACCGAGCACTTCGTCTGCGGCAACAAGCAATGCGCGTTTGGTGGCTGGACTTACTTCGGTGTTCTTCATCAAGTCCCACACTGTCGCGAGTGCTTTGGCGGTGTTGAGGTCATCAGCAAGCGCTGCATTAAAGGTTGCCATAAACCCGCCGTCTTGTTTGAGGTCGGCACCGGTGGTTGGCAGTTCCAGAAAAGCGCGGCGCAGGCGATTGAGCGCGGTGTCAGCACCCACCACTGCGTCCCATGTAAAGTTTGCAGGGGACCGGTAGTGCGCTGTTAAAAACCAATAGCGCAAAGCGATAGGCGAGTAGCCTTTGTCGATAATGTTGTGCAGATACACCGTGTTGCCCAAAGACTTGGAGATTTTTTTGCCGTCGATGGTGATGTGGTCGTTGTGGAGCCAGTATTTTACAAATTGCTTGCCCGACGCTGCCTCGGCCTGCGCGATTTCGTTGTTGTGATGTACCGGAATATGTTCGATGCCGCCGGTATGAATATCAATTTGTTTTCCGAGCAATTTAAAAATCATCGCGGTGCACTCAATATGCCAACCAGGAAAGCCTTTGTTCCAAGGGCTGGTCCATCCGAGCTTTTTATCGGACTTCCATAGCACAAAGTCGAATGGTCCGCGCTTTTCAGTATTTTCGGCTACGCGGGCACCTTCGCGCTGGCCTTCGAGGTTGATGCCGCCGAGCTTGCCGTACGCGGGGAAGCGCGATACGTCGTAATACACGCCCTGTTTGGTGGCATATGCATAGCCTTTTTGCTCGAGGCTGGATATAAGCGCGATCTGTTCAGGGATGTAGTGGCTTGCGCGAGGAAAAGTGATTTTGCTGCGCACGACATTCAGCGCGTCGATATCGTCAAAATATTCTTGTTGGTATTTATCGGCAAGCTTTGCCATGTTGTCGAGCGTCAACGCCATCTTCGCGAGCTTGAGGCCGGTAGACATTTTGTCGTCGCCTTCGTCGGCGTCGCTGGTCAAGTGCCCAAAGTCTGTAAGGTTGATGACCTGCTGCACCTGGTAGCCCCAATGTTCGAGTGTCCGACGCAAGATGTCCGCAAACACTGCGGCGCGCATATTGCCGATGTGTTGCGTGCCATACAAGGTCGGGCCGCAGTTGTACATTTTGACTGTCTTGTTGGACAAAGGGACAAACTCCTCAACCTCGCCGGAGAGCGTGTTAGTAAATCGCAGGGGTGGGAGCGGCTCGGCTTGCTGTCGCTTAAAAGAAAATAGGCCCATATGCAACAACTATAGCCACCCTTTGCGCTTAAAGTAAAGGAAGAGCACTACGGCCAAAAATGCCATGCCTGACACGGTTATCATAAACACTGGTATCTCGGCTGCGGGTGCATGGGTGTAGGAATACATCATAAATACTTCGGCAATAAAGTTCAGAGGAAAGAAAAAGAAAGCCAGCACGGTAAAGATTTTCATCACTTCGTTTTGCTTGGTCGACAACAAGCTGTTGTTGGTCTCGCGCAGTTCTGACACTACTTCACGCAGGTTAGTGAGCGTGCGCTCAACGCGCATGTATACGCCCTCGAGCTCGTTTAAATAATGCACAAACTCTTGGCCGAACTGTCGGGTCATGGCCGGCACCATCGAGCGCAGCATTTCATGATGGGGGATAAGGGCCTGGCGGAAGTCGTGTATGGTGCGCCCTGTTTGCGACAGCTCGGCGACCATGCGTTTTTCGTCACCCAGGAAAATGCGGTCCTCTATATTATTCAGTTCTTGATGCAACAGCTCTGCCTCTTCCACAAGCGCTTGATAGAGGCTCCCGACCATGTCGACAAACAAATGTCCGCCGTGCATGCTCGCTTGGTTGCGGCCAAGTACGGTGTTTACCTCGAATGTCTTGGCAAATGCATGTAGCGGACCGACCGTTTCGTAGCGGGTGGTGATCAAAAAGTTTTTGCCGATGACAAAGTCTATTTCTTGCTGGGGGCGGCTGCCCATGCCGCGCAGCGCGGGGAAGTGCAGTACCGCTGCCGTGATGTCGCCGCGCTTTTCTACCTTTTGGCGGTACGACGGCATCACCAATTCTTGCGCGATTGATTGGTCGAGATTAAATTCGTGCATCAAAGCGCGGATCTCGGCAGCAGTTGGGGACACGAGGTCAACCCATATTAAATTGCGTTGCGCATAGCGCGATACCATGCACAAAGTATATCACTACAACGCCGGATGAACGGAACCGATTATGATATACTGGTGGATATATGACGAAAGCACGACTTCAGGCCGTAGGCGCATTTACTATTTTGATTGCAGTGTTTGGAGTTGGCATCAGTGTCGGTATCAGCGAGCGTCAAGCGGCCGCAGCGGGCGGCACGACGTTTACTGTGGGACTTAATCCAAACGGCCAGCCAAAAGATGTCGACATGGCCTCGTTTTGGCAAGCATGGACTATCCTTGACCAAAACTTTGTCCAAACGCATGCATCAAACACTATCCCAACCACTCAAGAAAAAGTATACGGCGCGATAGCTGGGCTGGCAGCAAGCTACAACGACCCATACACCGTGTTTTTTCCTCCGGTCGCTGCGCAAGCATTTAACGAACAGGTCAGCGGTTCGTTTGGCGGCGTAGGTATGGAGCTCGACAACGATGCCGACGGCAACTTGGTGGTGGTGACACCGCTGAAGGACTCTCCAGCCGAGCGCGCAGGCATGTTGACGGGTGACATTATCACTGCGGTCAATGGCACTTCGACTATCCTGATGTCATCCAACCAGGCGGTCACGCTCATTCGCGGTCCCAAGGGCACTACAGTTAAACTGACTGTCGTCCGCAAAGGCGAAACAAAGCCGCTTATTATCCCGATTGTCCGCGACACCATTAATGTACCTGTGGTAAAGGAAGAACTGCGCGGTGATGGCGTGTACGTTATTGCCTTGTACGAATTTACGGCCACTTCGCAAGATCTTTTCCGCGCTGCGTTGCGTAACTTCATCAAATCTGGTTCACACAAGCTTATACTCGACCTGCGCGGCAACCCGGGTGGATACCTTTCGGCAGCGGTTGATATGGGCAGCTACTTCCTTCCGGTTGGTGACGTAATAGTGACCGAAGACTTTCAAGGCAAGCAAGACAACATCATAAACCGCAGCTCGGGGTATAACGTGTTTGCAAACGACCCGGCCTTCAAGATGGCAGTCGTTACCGACCAGGGTTCGGCATCTGCATCAGAAATCCTCGCAGGTGCTTTGCAGCAGCATGGTGTTGCAAAACTTGTAGGAGTGCGTACCTTTGGTAAGGGTTCGGTCCAGCAGTTGATGGATCTCGGCAACGGTGCCGAACTTAAGGTGACCATCGCGCGTTGGCTGACCCCTAACGGCAGCTCGATCTCGGACGCAGGCGTGCAACCTGATATCAAGGTTGAACGTACTCCAGAGGACAAAAAAGCAGGTAAGGATCAGCAGATGGACGCAGCAGTCAACTACTTGCTCTACGGCAAAACTCAGTAATAGTTAACACATCCACTATGCAAGTAATTTTACGCAAAGACGTGCGAGGTCTCGGCCGCGCACACGAAGTCAAAAATGTAGCAGAGGGCTATGCACATAACTTTTTGGTGCCGCAAGGCTTGGCAGAAATCGCTACTCCCGAAAAGATAGCAAAGCTAGAAAACGCAAGCGCAGCTGATGCGGCCGCGCGCAAACAGGCAGAAGATGCCCAGGATAGCCTGGTCGCAAGCCTGCGCAGCAAGTCGGTCACTTTGACGCTCAAGGCAACAGAAAAAGGCGGATTGTTCAAAACAGTTGCACCTAAAGATATCGCGGCTGCCATCAAGTCTCAGCACAACGCCGAGGTGCAGGAGGCGATGATCCACATGGCTACCCCTGTCAAAACAGTAGGGGAGCATACGGTAGAGCTACGCAGCAAGTCCCAAAAGGCCGACCTGGTAGTGGTTGTTGTTGCGACCTAGCTTCATTGCCAATTTATAAAAGGTGGGGTATAGTGCTTGGCATGAAAGCTATATACGGATTCCTTTTTGCAGCCGCGCTTGTGGTCTTTGCTTTGGCGCATGCAGGGCAGACAAATGCCTCTTACAACAGCAATTATTATGACCCGGGCGATGTGTACGGGTACGATTATTACGACTACGCGCCGTACTACTACCTCGACCGCTTCCCGGCTGTTCAGACTTCGTACCCAAGCTATTACTCGGGTTACAGCAATTATGGATATAGCGGCTACAGTACCCAGTACTACCCGCAATACAATCAGCAGTACTATCAGACATATCCAGCATACAACCAGTACTACCAACAGCCTCAGCAACAGTATCAATATCCGCAGTACCAACAGCAATACCAGTACGGCTACCAGAGCTCGAGCAACGTCAACAACAATATCATCACCATCAACGGCCAGCAGTACGCATATCCAACCAACAACAATCCGTACGGCTACCAGACCGTCTACTACGGCCAGCGCTACTAACTACTAAACTGAAAGCGTCCGGCAGCGTCTGGAAAAACCCAGACATACGTGTGCCCTTATCCCGGACGTAAGTGTTCGCTAGGCTCCCTTAACAAAAACCCCGCTCAATTTGAGCGGGTTTATTTGTTATGTGAGTTTGGTTTAGGCTGCGATGACGTCCACAACTGGGTGGGATGCCTTTTGGCCATTGAAGCGCAGTTTGCGCATTGTGCGGAATGCCACAATACCGTGTTTGAGAGCAAACAGGGTGTGGTCTTTGCCAATGCCTACGTTGATGCCTGCTACCATGCGAGTGCCGCGCTGGCGCACGATAATAGCGCCCTCCTTGGCCACCTGGCCTGCATAGAGCTTAACGCCCAAATATTGAGCATTAGAGTCGTTTAGGTTTTTTGCTGATCCGCCCGCTTTTTTATGTGCCATAGTATTATTACAACTGTGACGAGCATGATACCAAACAATTTTGACCCGCGCAAGCTCTCGGCCCGCCTGTCGGGCGAGAGGGTGCTCCGGGCACTAGACCCTTATATTATCCCTGCAATTGTGGTTTTGGTGGGGGTAGGGGCCTTTGGGTTAGGAAGGCTCCAAAACCTTGAAAGTGCCAAAGGGGCGGTTGTTTTGCACGGGGCGCAGGTGGCAGGGGTCGAGCAGGCCGTGCACCCCGCACCTGCGCCGACTCAGACCCCTATGACCGGGCCCAAGGTGTATGTCGCCTCCAAAAACGGCACCAAGTACTACCTGCCTGCTTGCTCCGGCGCCAAGCGCATCGCAGCCGTCAACCAGGTATGGTTTTCCACCGCCCAAGATGCTAAAAACGCCGGCTACGGCCCAGCCGCTAACTGCCCAGGATTGTAATGGGCTATGGTGGCCCCCCCCGGATTTCATCAAACCCATGCTAGTCTTACGATAGACGAATCCGCATAAGGATAAGGCAAGAGGAGGAGGCTCCAATGCTATTATTGCCAATTGATCTAGTGCTAGTGCGTCACGGCGAGTCAGACGGTAACAGTGCAAAACATCTTTCGGAATCTGGAGATCATAGCGCTTTCCATAAACTGAAAGGGCGGCACACCTCGAGCCTCCGCTTAACCAGCAGAGGCAGGTTCCAGGCTTTCATAACGGGCCGGTATATTAATAAGCATTTAGGCCCGTTTGACCGCTACTATACGTCTGAGTATATTCGCGCCAAAGAAACTGCAGCATGCATGATGCTTAAGAATGCAGTCTGGTTTTGCGATTTCTGTATCAGCGAACGTGACTGGGGAGGTATCGATGTCATGCCGGAGGATGAACGAGACGCAAGATATGGTGAAATACTCAAAATGCGGGAAGTCGAACCTTTCTTCTGGAAGCCGCCTAATGGCGAATCTTTGGCGCAACTGTGTCACCGTATCGACGGCATGTTGATTACTCTTGCGAGAGAGTGCGGTGACATGCGAGTGCTGATGGTGTGCCACGACGCGGTCATGTGGGCCTTTAGGATGAGGCTTGAAAGGATGGCTCTGGAGACTTTCAACAGGCTCCATCTTTCCCGTGACTTTGATGACAAGATCATTAATTGTCAGATCTTGCACTATTCCCGGCGAAACCCGACGACCGGTCATCTCAAGCCTCACTACACCCATCTCAATATCATACGCCCGATGTATGATATTGACTGGAAACTACGGCCTAGGGTCGCTAATAAATGGAGACCTATTGTCAGGCCGCAATACTCTAATCAAGACCTGCGGGACATGGTGTTAAAACATGAACCGCTGGCCAATAAATAACCACCGCGCAGACTTAGTCTGCCGGTGGTTTTTTATTGCCTAAACTGCTATTGTTCCCGAGGACGTAAATTGCTATCACATAAAGGAGAGTAGTATGGAAGCCAAGGATGACGGAGTGAATATCCCGCTCGGCGACCAGTTCAGCAAATTTGCCTGGGAGCAAACCAAAGCGACGGCTAACAATTCTCGGCATGTGGTCGTGCACGATTTTGCCGAACATAACTTTCGAGGGCCGCGTGGTCTGCGCTTTGTGAATCTGCCGGAGGATTGCTACTTTGATGTCGCAGCCGACGGCATTGGAACTAAGGTGGTTTTCATCAACGAAGCCATGAGCCAGGAAACTGCCGCTCGTGACGTCATGGCTATGTGCGCCGCTGATATCACCCGGTGGGGCGGCAAAGTACTCGTCTTTTGCAATGTGCTGGATGTGTCCACTCTGGGGGTCAATGCCCAGTCGGATACCTACAAGGCTCTTGCAAAAGCGATACAAGGTTTGCGCAAAGTCGCTGATGAGCAGGGTATAGTTCTCTATCGCGGCGAAACTGCCGAGCTGGGTCCTTGTGTCGGGTCTGAAAATCCTGAAGCAGCCGCCAAGTTTAACTGGGCGGGCTTTGCTATCGGTGTATATCATCCCGATCGGCTTATCATCGGCGACGATATGGCGACAGGCGATGTAGTCGTTGCTTTTTGGGAGGATGGTTTTCGCAGTAATGGCCTCTCATCTGTGCGGGCTGCAATGCGTCGGCAATATGGCGACAAGTGGTGGGACAACCCTGATGCTAAGCAAGACATCAAGGAAATCGCCACACCCTCGACGCTCTATGATAAGTTCTTGTCCAGCATTAATGGATGGGAACCCGGCGGGCCTAGTGTTCCGATCAAAGCTCTGGCGCATATCAGCGGCGGCGGGATACCGTCGAAGTTCTTCCACGATATCTTGGCGCCCAAGGGCTTTTCTGCCCGTCTCGATAACTTGTTCAACCCGCCTGACATTATGAGGCGGTGTGGCTTGTGGTCGGGGAAAACAGACAAAGCACTTTATGAGACATGGAATGGCGGGCAAGCTGTTTTGGCTGTCATTCCGTCTTACTATGCGGAACGTCTTCGAGAAATTGCCTCTAGTAAAGGTATAAGGATTTGTGTGGCGGGCGAAATCTTTGCTGAAAGGCACCCCAAGCTCACCATTAAGTCGCAATTCACTCCAGAAACTTTGCTGGTCTGGGAAAAGGATGAAAAGTAACTGCTCGTACGCGAGCAGTTTTTTATTGCCTAAAATATGTTGAAAAATAAGGCCCAATCTCGAACATCCAAAATGAGCCCAACAGGGAAGGGGGTGCTGATGAGCTTGTCAATACCTGCCTATTGCTACCCTTGACAAAAATGTGGTACTGTATTCTTATCTCCTGCTGTCGAGCAGGGGCTTTTTTTTGCCCTATACCCTAGCTCTGGCTCTGGCATAGGCAGAAATAGTCAGTTATCAGTGGTTAATTCAATGGTTATTATCCCATGCCTCATTTACTTGGTCTCTCTCTGGCGCTATCTGCGGCCCTCACCGGTACTCCGGTTCAAGTCGCTCCTGTAGCCCCAACCCAGACCATGCCGCAGGCGCAGACAGTTAAGGAGTACGTTTCTACGTATTTTGCCGACGCGCCAGTTATGGCCGCCATCGCATACTGCGAGTCTCGTAACCGCCAATATGACACCGACGGATCAATCTTCCGCGGTATCGTAAACAGCAAAGACGTCGGGGTAATGCAGATCAACGAGTATTACCACTCTGATACTGCCGCAAAGCTCGGTCTCGATTTGTTTACTCTCCAGGGGAACACCGCATATGCGCGTTACCTGTACGAGAAAGAAGGCGTTCAGCCATGGAGCTCGTCCCAGCCATGTTGGGGCAAGACTGCCGCAGCAAAGGCTGCATTGGCTCTCGCTAAATAAGTTATAGCAAAAGAAAAAACCGTCGGCCCAGGGCCGACGGTTTTTTGATTCAGACAGAATCATGTCGCGCAATTGTCCATTGATGCGCGACTGGAAGCGGTCAGCGCTTCCAGGAGCTTGGCGCGGCCGAGGCAATGCACAAGAGGCCGCCTGCGATGGCCATGTTGGACATAAACAATGCTAGTGCCGGGCCGTAGCTGTAGTCGAGCAAAAAGGTCGAGGTAAGCAGCATAAACATTGCCAAGAGTATTGCCACCAGGCGCACCCGTGAGCCGACAATAAGGCAGATACCTCCACCAACCTCAATAGCGATAACTATGACCGCCGCCACATCGGCCGGTACCCATAGCACGTTGTTAAAGACCAGGGTTGTGTTGGCAAAGTTGAGTGTTGCTTGGATGCCTTGCCACAAGAAAAACCCGCCCATCAGGATGCGCCCAAACAAAGGCGCATAACAATCTATCCATCGGTGCATGTCTATAGTATACCAGCGTCTGGCATAACCCAGACGTAAGTGTTCGCTTTGCTCCCTTAAAAAAGACCCGCTTATTGCGGGTCGGTTGGTGTTTTGGGTTTTGTCCGCCTGTCTTTGGTGACGTCGGCTGGCAAGTCTTTGGGCGCTGGGATAAAGCTGACGGCCCACAGCAGCGGCGCTCCAAACAGGCCGATAGCAAATGCTCCGCGAAGCAGTGTTAGTAACATCTCTGGTAGGCTCGGCAGGAGCATTTGGCCGATGAGTCCGACTAGGCCGATTGCCAGTGTGGTCCAAAGCAGCTTGTTCACCTGAACCTCCTGGCTTGAGCACGAGAATAGTAAGAACAATCCCAGGTATTTAATACTAGAAAGTGATTATTGACAAATATTTAATTTGTTTCACAAAATTGGCCAGCCGAGATTATTTCAGGTTCAGGGCAGGGGAGGGCTTCCCTAACCTACTCTTATAAAAATAAAAGCCGACCCTAGGGTCGGCTTTGCACTTAGCTGCGGCGGATGGTTCGTATGGTTGCCAAGACGCCAATAAATAATAATACCCAGCCGAGTGTGTACAAACTAAAATGGTCCGTGCGTTCGGTCAGGCCCAAAATTACGCCGGCGCATAATAAGCATGTGATGCCGACCCATGCCCAGGTCCAGAACTTTGGGTCCTTGTTTGGATCTTCAGGTCTGTGACGTCGGTCAGGTGCCCGCATTTTTATCTCCGCCGCTCAAGAAGAACTGTCCAAGGTATTAGATACCAGATATCAGGAAGACACAACCAAAGGCCTTAGAATCGATTTTAAGGGCACACTTACGTACGGGATAAGGAAACCACTGGGACGGTATCTGGATACTGTATAATCCAAAGGCAGGCCCTCCCTTATATGAGGTATATAAGGGAACACTTAGATCCAGGATTTGCTGGACTATAGGTCGGAAAATGTATATTGTGCGACGTATCCACCCTCGAGAACCGGCCGCTTACCCACCGATTACATTCAGAAAAATATGATTTCAATAGTCAGGTACCAACAGCAAATAAAAGCACTTCTCTCCCCCGACGAGCACCGGGTTTTTAAAAAACTTAATACTCCCCAAAAGATCCAAACGTACTTGGACTCGGTCGCAATAAATTTTGAATCAACAGGGGAGACTCTCCTTTCGCCGCGGCAAGTAATTGCTCAAAAACGTGCTCATTGCATGGAAGGGGCTTTGTTGGCGGCGGCGGCTTTTGCATACCACGGCCAACTTCCCTTGCTGCTTGATCTGCAGACAATCCCGAAGGATGAGGATCATGTCGTGACGCTTTTTAATGTAGACGGATACTGGGGTGCGATCAGCAAAACAAACCACAGCATTTTGCGGTACCGCGACCCGGTGTATAAAACGGTGCGCGAACTTGCGTTGTCATATTTCCATGAATACATGATGCTCGACGGCAAAAAAACTCTGCGTGCGTATTCCGAGCCATACGACTTACGGGTCTACAAGCCCGAAGCTTGGGTGGTATCAGAGGGGGAGCTCGACTATATTGCGGAAGAGTTAGATGACTCGCGTCACTTCCCCATTGCTCCGGAAAAAAATATGAAAGCAGTGCGCCGTGCTTCTGCAATTGAAATAAAAGCGCTCGACTTTACCGAATGGGATGCCGATAAATATTTGTAGAAATATTTTGTAAACAAAAAAAGAAAAAGCTAAAGGAACACTTATGTCTTGTAACCAAGACGCGTAAGTTTGCCTTCATATGTACGTCAGGTAGGTACATGCATACTATGCACATGAAAGTATTACTGACCTGCCGAGAGTGTGGCCACAGAGATTGGGGTGACCACGAACGTCCTCTTATTAATCGTATCAAGATCTGGAACCACGCAAAGTTAGCACATCCGGGACTTACACCTGATATGGTCAAAAGTGTGATGCATGTATCGTACACGTATGAACATGAGCCTCAGCCGCTGACAGAGGTTTCGATCCTGCGCCCAGCTACGGCGTAAATTATATTCAAACAATAAAAAGGGCAGCGGTATCCCCCGCTGCCCTTTTTAGTGGACCCAGACGACTACTGTCTCAGTCCTATGCCTTTCTTAAACAGCCACAAAATAAGAACAAGGAATGCGAGAGTGAATGCTATGAGTATCAAAAAACTCTGGAATACATTTACATCGCACACACCTAAAAAGCCGTATCTGAAGCCATTTACAATATATAGAATAGGGTTGAGAAGCGATACTTGCTGCCAAAATGGAGGCAAAAGCTCGATAGAGTAAAAGACTCCGCCGAGATA
>JAQBQX010000022.1 GCA_028286785.1 Candidatus Adlerbacteria bacterium | reverse complement strand
GGCAGGTCGGACAGAAAGCTCGAAGGGCTCGTTGCGTTTTTTGACCCGAACACTGTGCGGTACGACGCATACGACAAGTACAGCTTTTTTTCGGCGCGGGTAATTGCCACATACATGAGCCGACGCTCTTCTTCTTTATCGGCACTGCTGTCCCCTTCCCGCTCATACGGAAACAATCCTTCCTCAAGTCCTGCGATAAACACAACCGGAAATTCGAGTCCCTTTGATGCATGTACAGTCATCAGTCGCACTGCATTAGTAGTGTCCTTCAATTCGTCCTGGTCGCTTTGGAGCGATGCCGATTCCAAAAACGCTTGGAGTCCGTCGCCCAGCGGCAGATGGTCATAGCGCGATGCGAGAGATACTAGCTCGCGCAAGTTTTCCAAACGCTCGGCGCCCTCAATTTTGTCGGCCTTCAGTTCGTCTTCGATCTTTGATTCAGTAATAGTAAAGCGCAACAGCTCCGAGGGTGTCAGACGCTCTGCTGCGTCAGCGATGCGCTTGAGCAGTCGGCGAAAGTTCGCGACCTTCTCTGCAATGGCGCCTGTCAGCATGTGTTCCTGGTCCATCAATATTTTGGTCAGAGTCACTTTGCCGATGCCGCGCACTGGCGTGTTGATGATGCGCGCCAGGTCGCCTTGCGTGCCGCCGATAGCTGCGCGCACATAACACAGCGCGTCTTTTACTTCTTTGCGCTCGAAAAAGCGCGTGCCAAGCACCTGGTGGTCGATGTCTGCGTGGAGCAACTGCTCTTCTATTGCGCGCGACTGGAAGTTGGCGCGGTACAGCACGGCAAAATCCCGCGGCTGGTACCCTTCTTGCAGTTTCTCCTTGATAATACGGGCTATAAAGCCTGCCTCGTCGGTTTCGTCAAAGGCCTGGTAGATGCTCAAATTTTCCCCATCGACATTTTTAGTGAAGAGATTTTTCTCCAACCGGTTAGTGTTTTTTGAGATGATATCGTTGGCAGCCTGCAAGATATTTTTGGTCGAACGGTAATTTTCCTCAAGCAATATATTGCGCGCACCGCGGAACTTTTTCTCAAACGACATGATGTTCGCGATCTGCGCACCGCGCCATCCGTAAATAGTCTGGTCGATGTCGCCCACCGCGCAGATGTTAAGCTCGGGGCCAAGCAAGAGCTCTGTCATCAATGCCTGGATACCGTTGGTATCTTGATACTCGTCGACATGTACATACTTCCATCGTCCTTGGTAGTGTGCGCGGACCTCGGGTTTGTCCTGAAGCAGTCGCACTGCGCTGCACAGCAGGTCGTCGAAGTCCATGGACGTGTCTTTGCGCAGAGCTGCTTCGTAGCGCAACCATACTTCGGCAATGGTGCGGTCAAACGGAGCTGTGACGCTTTCGGCAAACGCGCTGGCTGTGATGCCGTCGCCCTTGGCGCGTGATATACGGCTTAGTGCTGTGCGGGGTTCGACGTCCTCGGCGCCTAAACTTTTCAAAGCTTCTTTAATGGCGCGCATAGAGTCGGCCCGGTCGTATATGGCCGGGATGCGCTTGTACCCCAGTAGGCGAAAGTTCTCTTTGATGATGCGCAGCCCGAGCGAATGGAAGGTCGATACAAACGGCGGCCGAAACTCTTCATAGGCTGGGCGCGTGATTGCCGGGTCCGAGGCCAAGAGCTTGGTGACACGGTCGCGCATTTCCCCCGCTGCCTTGTTGGTAAAGGTGATAGCCAAAATCGCCTCGGGCGCGGTACCTCGGCGGACAATTTCGAGGATGCGATGAGTAATGACCCGGGTTTTGCCTGCTCCTGCCCCTGCGAGAACTAATAGTGGTCCTTCGGTTGCGAGTACTGCGTCTTTTTGTGCGCTGTTAAGCGTGTCAGTGTGAGCCATGTTGCCTCACTATACCAAAATATTACTATCCACAGGCGTCAATCCGTCAAGTTGACTCTCAAACCCCCTCCGGTATAGTGAATAAGTACAGTCTGAATGGAAAGTGAAGATGGCTCCATTAAGCCATATTTTACTAAATCGACCGCCCCATAGATCCCCTCTCGTACTAAAAAGGCTTATAAAACTCGTTCAAAAATCCCCTCTTCCTACGGTTGAGCCGTATTTTAAGGAAAAGGCCAAAAAAGCTATAGTTTACGGGCTCGTTGTAGCCAGTGCTTCTAGCGCATTCCTGCTTCCTACCCTTGCGGAGGCTGGTTTTTTCTCATTAAGTACCTTTTTGAGCGCCACCGCCTCGAACTCGAGTGCGGCTGCAGCGACGTATAACTCACAAACGCTGCCGCTGCCATCCCCTGCTCTCAATGTTGACCCGTCGTCTAAAAACGACGGGCGTGTCTTAGCTGTTGTAGAAGGCTCGGCGCTCTTGGCCGAAGCTGGTCCAGCCGGTACCGAAGTAGACATCAGCGAGCGCCCGGCTTCCGACCAGATCAGTGTGTACACCGTGCACGCAGGCGACTCGTTGGCGAGCGTTGCCAAGATGTTTAATGTGTCGGTCAACACCATTGTGTGGGCTAACGACCTCAAGGGCACCATCCACGAAGGCCAAGTGCTCGTTATCTTGCCTATCACTGGCCTGCGACACACCATCACCAAAGGCGAAACCCTTGCGTCCTTGGCTAAAAAGTACGGCTCTACTGTGCATGAAATTGCGCTCTACAATGATCTTGGCGATGCGTCTGCGCTTGCAGTGGGCGACCAGGTCATCATCCCTGATGGTGAAATGTCAGCAACTCCAGCTGCTGTAAAATCAACAGCTACTACGGTTAAGAGCAATAAGAATGCCAAGCCGTCGATGTTCCAGTTGGCCTTGCAGGGTAAACAGACGGCTCCGCTGCACGGCGCGGGTGGTCCTAACCTCGACACTATGTTCCAGTGGCCAGTGAATGGCGGTATCGTAACTCAGGGTCTCCACGGCTTTAACGGTGTCGACATCGGGGCGCCTAAGGGCACTGCGGTCTATGCAGCTGCCGCAGGTACTGTGCTTATCGCAGTCCAAAACGGCGGATGGAACGGTGGCTACGGTAACTACATCGTTATCCAGCATGCAAACGGCGTGCAGACCTTGTACGCGCACCTCAGCAAGGTTTCAGTCTCGGCCGGCACTGCTGTTGACCAAGGTGACGGTATCGGTAAGGTGGGCGCAACTGGTGAAGCGACTGGTCCGCACTTGCACATCGAGGTCCGCGGCGCCCACAACCCATTCGGCGACGGCAAGGTCGGCGGCAGCGAGTAATTTTCAATATCGCGTCTAAAGGACGATTACGCGACGTGATGTCGTCCTAATATCAAAAAAGAGCCGCTCCAGAAATGGGGCGGCTTGTTGTTTTAGTCGGCAATACTATGCCGTGCATATGGGTTATGTCGGCGCGGCGGATTGCGCTGCCTGTACTCTTGAATAGCTTTGCTCTCGGCGGGGTCAGCGAAACCGCGGACTATCTCTGCGGCATGTTCGGATGTAAACCGATTGAGCCAACGTGCAGTCTGTTTGGCAAGACGTGCGCTCGAGGGCCGGGCAACCACTACGTCGCCAAGCAGCACCTCATGCCAAATTACTGTAACGACATCATGGTACCCGCTTTCCTCGTCCCATTTGTGAACTCGTGCTGGATACTCGCGTGTTGTGTATTCGCCCACAGGGTCCTCCTCTTCTGCCCAGCACTATAGCAGATATCGGGAGTTTATATACGAAACAGTCCCGGTTGAGCCGGGGCTGTTTCCTTTCTGTACTTTGTCGGTTGCTTTCTGCTAGCTAAACCGTGGTGAATAGACCTCTGAGTCGACCTCAAGCGCACTCCATACTGCAAGCCCCGCTATGATGAGACCCGATAGTGCAAGTGTCCACATGAGTGCCGATGCCGAAAGAGCTAGAAATGGAGTCGCAAGGACAACTAGCCCAAGCACAGCCATAAGCCATTGTTTCCACATAGTATGTTTTGCCTTAGGCTCGTAATCTCGACCTCGCTTACCAGTATACAAAAGCCACCTGACCTTATGGTGAAAGCAAAGCCCTTGTTGAGCCGCCATTCTTACTTGACAAATGTAGGTTTTGGGTGTACAATGTAAAGGAACGTTCCCTCTTATTCAGTATAGGAGATAGAGATGTCCAACGAAGCGATTGCATTCAAGAATCGTCGCTTGTCATATCAGGCGGCGTTCGTGGTTTCATTCGGCTGGATTGTTATTGGATTGGTGGTCTGGTATATCCACTTCCTTTCTGGAACAGCTACACCCTTCGGGCTTGTTCACATGATTCCGCCTGCCCTTCTATTGATATGGATGCTGCGCGGTAATAGCACGCAGCGGGTCCGTGTGAGCACCAATGTGCTGTACCGGATTGCGTTCATCATGGTGCTACCTACGATGCTAGCAATCGCCGACTTCTATACCGGCCAGCATCTATTGATTTACCGCGTGTATATGTGGACGATGGCACTGCCGTGGATCGCGACAACCGGTATCACGTATGAGCAATTTTGGCCTGCGGTCACCTGCTCGGTCATGCTCTACCATATTCCGGTCGTGCTGATCGCGTGGATCACTATGATTCGTGCATTTCGAAGCACACTCTGATTCCACATCAACCTGTTCCCCCGAGCAACTACTCCCCGATTCGTCGGGGAGTTTTTTTATATGTAAATAAAAAAGTCGCAGCACTATGCTGCGGCTGGTTGGGGAGAAACGCCTCGCTCAAAAAATTGTTGGTCTGCTTTGCGCATGCTGCGCACTCGTCGACCGTATTCTGTTAGGCGGTATTCACGTTTGCGATGACCTCCACGCTTAACAAGTACTTCTGGCGGATCGTCTCTCCAGCGACCTTCGACCTCTTTCTTTTCTTCAAGTTCGTGGAGTGTAATATACAGGGTTCCACTGGAAGGTCTCCATAAAACTTCATCGAGAGTTGTGAATAAAAATCCTAACACAGCATGGATAGCTCTACGTCGGCAATGTTTTTTGCAGTATGCCACAATTTCGTCTGCAATTTCGAGTCCACTTTTCCACTTCTGTGTATCAAGATGTTCGATGATAAGCGTCTTGACGCTTTTGCGTTTCATAACCCGGACTCCTTATTCTGGATAGACTATACCACATAAATATAAAAAGCCAATTAACTCTTACGTTCGCGGTACTGCAGGGCTTCTAAAATATGCGAGTCGTTAACGTCGGGGCTTTCGTCGAGGTCGGCAACGGTGCGGGCGACCTTGATGACACGGTGATATGCACGCGGCGAAAGTACCAAGCGCTGGGCTGCCTTGTCGAGCGTTGCGCGTGTTGATGTTGAGAGCGGCACCAAGTCCTCGAGTTCTCGTGGGGAAAGTTCAGAATTGGTCTTGGACTTTTTGAAGCGTGCCTCTTGTCGGGCGCGGGCCTTGAGCACTATTTCGCGCGCTGCTTTGGTCTCGGTGCCTTCCTTGGTGCGGCGACCAAGTTCCCCCAGCTCGACAGGACCCATGGTCATCCAGAGGTCAATGCGGTCAGCAATCGGCCCCGAGATCTTGCGCTTATATTTCTCAAGCGAGATAGGACTGCAGGTGCATGCGATTTCCGGATGGCCATAATGGCCGCACGGACACGGATTCATTGCTGCAACCAATGTAAATCGCGCCGGGAAGACAGCAGTGCCGCGTGCACGCGCCACTGATATCACGCGGTCCTCGAGCGGTTGGCGCAGTGCTTCAATCACTCGCCGTTCAAATTCTGGAAATTCGTCCAGAAAGAGCACTCCTCTATGAGCAAGTGTCGCTTCGCCTGGCCGGGGGTTTGTGCCGCCGCCGACAATCGAGACATACGACGACGTGTGGTGCGGGCTGCGAAACGGCGGCATGGTCATAAGGTCTCCGCGCAACACACCTGCGACCGAGTGTATTGAATTGACCTCGAGCATCTCGTCGAATTGCAGTGGAGGCAAGATCGATGCCAGTGCGCGCGCCAACATAGTCTTGCCGGTTCCAGGAGGACCAGACAGTCCGAGGTTGTGTCCACCCGCTGCTGCAATGATTGCGGCTCGCTTGGCGTTTTCTTGTCCGCGTATGTCCTCAAAAGCAAATTGGGTTTCGGTACCCGAAGGTTCAAGTTTTGTTTGCGGCGCAACATCTATTTTCTTCCCGGGCTTTCCTTTTTTCTTTTCATCCAAGTGATCGAGTATAGAGGTCAATGTTTCTGCACCGTACACTTCGATACCTCCCACCAATGCCGCTTCGCGTACATTGTCGTGGGGCACAAACACCGCTGTTTTGCCTGCGCGTTTTGCTTCTGCAACCAATGGTAATACTCCGCGCACAGGTTGCAATCGTCCATCCAGAGACAATTCCCCGATAAATACATACGGGTCAGGATTAAACTTGATGTCGTCTGCCGCAAGCAGGTATGACAGCGCAATGGCTACATCAAACAGCGGACCTTCTTTTTTGAGGTCCGCGGGTGCGAGGGATATGACGATTTTTTGGTTCCGGCTTTTTGGAGACTCAAACCCACTGTGTTTGATAGCTGCAGCAACACGATCGCGCGACTCTTCAACCGCTTTGTCCGGAAGCCCGACAACAGTAAACGCATGTAGTCCTCGTGAGAGGTCAGTCTCTATAGAAACAAGATACGGCGTCAGGACTGATGTCTGAGCGCCGTAAACTCGAGCGTACTGCATAGCGGTTTATTCGTTGCCTTCTAAAAGTGCGAGGATCTCGTTGCGGCGGGTATTGAGCACGTGTACCTCTGACTGACGTTCCTCCATTTCTTCGAGCTTGTCGGCAACCTCATCGCTCTCTGTTGCGGTTGCGTCCATGTCGGCTACTGTCGCATGATACTGCCCGGTTGCCGGGTCTTTGACCGCTATCTCCCCTAATTCGGTTTCGATAGTAGCAAGCTCTGCTCGTAATGTTTCCGGATCGTGTGATGGATTCATGCAAATAGTATACACCCACTGCCTGAAGGCTAAAGAGGGATCGACTGGAAGGGTGCGACAGAGAGCCTTTTGATGACTTCGCGTAATGTGGAAGGGCTGGTTGTGATGACTATCGTCTGCTGATCAAGGAATGTCCACAACAGTGTTATGTCGCCTTGTGCTCCGCGCATGACACGAGCGTCGTGGTTTTCCACCACTTGGTCGCTGAATGTAGGCGGCACGACGACTTGATCGGCAGTTGTGACCGGGGTCGTGCTGGCCGTGGTAGTGCCCTCGGTTTGTGCTGGAGTGGCCCGGGGTTGTGGTTGCGTATACGGAAACAGCGGCGCTAAGTCTTGCTGCAGGGTTACTTCCCATGCCAACATGCCGGAGAATCCTTGCTGGTAGGAATCGACGCGCAAGATCATAAACGGCTGAGACTGGGAAAAAGAATGCACACCCAACAAAAAGTTTGGATAGAGGCTCCGCACAAGCGCGTCAGGTACTAAAGGAGCGATAAGTGTAAGAAACGCCGAGGACGAAAGTTGGACAGGTGCTCCGCTTTGCGTGGTTGATGCTTCTATCGGAAGTATCCGCTCCACCAGACCCAGAGACAGGTTGCTGCTGTCGCGCGCGCTCACCAATGCGCTCATAAGAGCTGTGCGGCTCATGGTGGTGCTCACCGGTATATTTTTTGACCCGTCCACTGCAATAAAGGGCGCGGTCGCAGTTGTTGCAACAGGCACGGTGGTAGGCTTGAACATTATGTAGGCTAGTGTCCCACTTGCGATGCCTATCAATACGAGACCGAGCCCAATGTATATAACGTTGCGCAAGGTAAATCGCGGACCTGCAGGCGCACTCTCCAGAGGCGAGCGGCTGCGTCTTGCTGCCTCGGCTGCAGCAATGCTAACAACTGACACATGCTGGTCCCCTACTGCTGTTTGGATATCTTCTTGGTAGGTCTGGAGCGGTGACGTGCTGTTTGCTTGTTCAGGAGTCGGAGGAGCTGCAGGATACACCCTTTGTATTGGTGTGGGCTGCCGCGGTACTTCGCGCGCTGCAATAGCTGCGGCTTGGTCATTCAATACTTCTCCGGCCACGACACGCTGTGCGCTGTCCGGGTGGATATCTTTTTTAGGCAGCAGGACACTGCTTATATCGATAGGGTTGCCGCCTGGTATAGGCGTTGGTCCAGGTTGATTACTCGGCTGTGCCGGGAGAGGTGGTTGGTTGTTGAGGGGGGTTTGATTGTCCATTGGGTGTGGTGTGGCTTGGGGATGATGAGGCTGGTTTCAATCCTTTGCGGGCAGCAAACTCCGGGTCGACTGCCTTGATAGATAAGTTGACTCGGCCTTTGTCGTCGATCTCCTTAATCATAACCCGCACTTTGTCTCCGACTGCGACAGCGTCGGATGCTTTGTTGATGCGAAAGGGCGCGATTTCAGAAACATGCACCAACCCTTCGGCATCTTTGCCTGGGCCGATGCGCACAAAGGCACCAAAATCCATAAGCCGCGTCACTTCCCCATCATAGACTTCGCCGGCTTTGTATTCTTTGACTAGGGCTTCGATCATTGCTTGTGCTTTTTGCGCGCTGCCGCCCGAGCCAGTTATAAAGATAGAGCCGTCGTCCTCGATCGTGATGTCCACGACCCCGGTGGTATCGCGGATGCCGTTGATGGTTTTACCGCCACCGCCGATAACCAAACCTATCTGGTCGGGACGCACGCGCATGGTAATAATCTGCGGCGCGCGCGGGCTAATGTTTGCGCGCGGTACTGCAATTTCTTTTTCTATCACATCCAAAATTTGCATACGAGCCGCTTTGGCACCTGCGAGTGCCTCAACTAGTACTGGGATCGGTACTCCATCGAGCTTGATGTCCATCTGGACTGCGGTGACGCCGTTGCGGGTACCGGCAACCTTGAAGTCCATGTCGCCGAACTCGTCTTCCGGACCTTGGATATCGGTGAGCACTTTGTAGTGCGTCGCTTTGTCCTGGTCTTCTTTCATAGTGATCATGAGCCCCATCGCAATGCCAGCGACCGGTGCCACAATCGGCACTCCGCCATCCAACAGCGCAAGCGTCGAGGCGCACACCGAACCCATCGATGTTGAGCCGTTGCTTGCCAAACACTCGGACACTACGCGGATCGTGTATGGAAAGCTCTCTTTGCTTGGCATGACAGCAAGCAATGCTTTTTCTGCAAGCGCGCCGTGGCCTATCGAGCGGCGCGACAGCCCGCCCATGCGACCGGTCTCGCCTACCGAGTACGGCGGAAAGTTGTAATGATGCATAAAGCGCTTCTGCACGTCGTGTTCTTCCATCGTGTCGACAACTTGGCTGTCTCCTGGGCCACCTAGCGTAAGCGCTGTAAATACGTGCGTGCCTCCGCGGTAAAAAATACCCGAACCGTGCAAGATGTCAGACACGCCGCCTGCTTGTGCGTACAGCGGGCGCAGCTGATCAAAACCTCGGTTGTCTGCGCGCTTGTTTTCATCAATGGCACCCGCGTGGATTATTTCGTCTACTTTGTTTTCCAAAAATCTTTTTGCTATACCCGGATTGAAAGGGGCTGCAAGTTCTGTTACCTTACTCATCCACCCTTCTTGGACTTCATGGATAGCGTCTTTGTTGGGTACGCCGCAAAACACGGCATCATATAGTTTTTGCGCAAATTCGGTTTCGTATAGCTCTGTCAGCGCAGTTGGGATCTCAGGTTTCGCCAGTACGCGCTTTTCTTTGCCTATCGCAGCCACGATTTCTTGCTGCCAGGCGACAATTTTTTCATGTTCGGCGGCAGCGCGCACAAACCCTGCCGCAATGTCATCTTCACTAACTTGCTTTGCAGCAATCTCGACCATGTTGATGGTGTCACCCTTGCCGCACGCCAAAATGTCCAACTCCATCCCGGTACGCTGTTTGTATATAGGGTTTACGACAAAGTCTGTTGCCTTGCCGATGCGCACTGCAGCGACTGGGCCATTCCAGGGGATAGATGATACTGCAAGCGCTAATGACGCTGCGTTGACTGCAACGGTGTCCGGATCTTCTTCATCAAGCGCCAAGATAGTGATGATAACCTGCACCTCGTTGCGCATGTACGAGGGAAACAATGGGCGGATGGTGCGGTCGACTACGCGGCCCGAAAGGACCGCTTGTTCTGAGGGGCGGCCTTCGCGACGCACAAAGCGGCTGCCCAAAATTTGGCCAGCCGCGTAAAAGCGTTCCTCGTAGTCGACAGTCAGCGGGAAGTAGTCGATGTCATCGCGGGTTTTGGACGACATAACCGCGGTCGCTAGGACCGCGGTGTTGCCATATCGGAGTATAACGGAGCCGTCTGCATTTTCTGCCAAGTCAGTGAACTCGGCAGTCATCGTCTTTCCTCCTACCGTAGTCGTAAAAGTTTTGCTTTGCATATCGCTCCACTTTACTACGTTTTTACTCTCCCGACATCTTGATTGCGGGGTCTTCCCCTTCTCCTGTATTGTCGGTCGGTTCGTCGTCAGGTTCTCCTACCAATGTTGTGTCAATCGATTCTTCTTCTTTGCCGCCCAGGCCCGGTATCCAGCGCGCACTGCGTCCGCCGTAGCCGATAAGGTAGTCGCGCGGATTTTCGCAGATGTCGACAAAGTCGTCTGCTGCTTCGCGCAGCTGTCCGGATGATGATTTGCCAAAGGCAATGACCTCAACTTGGCAGCCGTAGGTAAAGCGCAGGTATTCGACAAGCGGCACAA
>JAQBQX010000016.1 GCA_028286785.1 Candidatus Adlerbacteria bacterium | reverse complement strand
GTATTTACTTCGGGATTGACCCCACCGGAGCAAAACTTCACCTCGGTCACGCGGTACCGCTGCGCAAGTTGCGGCAATTTCACGAAATGGGCCACGAAGTTATTTTCTTGGTAGGCAGCTTTACTGCAATGATAGGGGACCCGACCGGTCGCGACGCTGCACGCACGACACTGACTCGTGCCGATGTCGAGGCGAATTTCCAAACATACAAACAACAGGCAGAAAAAATCCTTGATCTTTCTGCAATCGAGGTGCGCTACAACAACGAGTGGCTCGACAAGCTCGACTTCGAGCAGATCGTTAACTTGGCCTCCAACTTTACCGTGCAGCAAATGCTGCAGCGCGACATGTTCGAAAAGCGCATCGCAGACGGCAAGCCAATTTCGCTTCATGAATTTTTGTACCCGCTGATGGTAGGATACGACTCGGTTGTTTTGGACGTTGATGTCGAGCTGGGCGGCTCCGACCAGGAATTTAATATGCTGGCTGGCCGCCACTTGCAGGCCCGCTTGGGCAAGCGCGACAAATTTGTGATGACGACCAAACTCCTTGAGGGCACCGATGGCCGCAAGATGAGCAAGACCTACGACAACTGCGTGTACCTCAACGACGCATCTGCCGATATGTACGGCAAGCTGATGTCGATCAAGGACGAATTGGTGCGCACCTACTTTGA
Organism: Candidatus Adlerbacteria bacterium; assembly: GCA_028286785.1. Classification (GTDB taxonomy): domain Bacteria; phylum Patescibacteriota; class Minisyncoccia; order Phycocordibacterales; family SBAW01; genus GWA1-54-10. Next base: position 16,071 of record JAQBQX010000016.1, on the reverse strand, counting down.
AGTTGCAACCGACCTTGATGCAGAGGAAATCAATTCCGTACTTGAAGGCCACCCGAAAGAAGCAAAGATGCGCCTGGCGCGAGAAGTGGTCGAGATGTATCACTCTGCGGACGCTGCCACAAAAGCAGAGAGTGATTGGCAAAATACTTTTAGCGACGGCGGTGTGCCGGAAAATATTTCTGAATCAGTAATCCAAAAAGGTACCACGCTCCTTGAGGCGCTCGCAGCGCTCGGCGAATCTAAAAGCGAACTGCGCCGTTTGCTCGAAGCAGGTGCGGTGGGGGAAGTGGGCGGCGAAAAATTATCAGACAGCACTATGCCGGTAGAGCGCGACATGGTGCTGCGTATAGGCAAGCACCGCTTTCTTAAAATTACAGTCAAATAAAAAAACCGTCAGCTCAATGCTGACGGTTTTTTGTTTAGAGTCCTTCCTCTTCGTCTTCGATGCCAACCGGTGGTTTCTCGGTTTCGTCTTCGTCCTCCTCGAGCTCTAATGGCTCATCGTCAGGAACAACTTCGTCGTCGGAGAACACGCTCGGCACCTCGCCATCTTCTACTTCTTCGTCTTCAGGATCACGGATTTCAAACTCGTCAGACATAATCTACTGTGGTTACTTCATTAATGATTCGGTCGGCTAATGTAGGTGTTGTATCAAAAGTGATATTATTTTGCAACTTTTTCCTGAGTTTTGTGTGGATATCTATGCAAAACCGCGCTCGGTTGCAAGGCATGTAAGCCCGACAGCAATGGCATCAAGCTCGTCATCGAGGCGTTTTTTGTTAGGGAGCACAACCAATCTCGCGACCATAGCGCCCACTGCTGATTTATCGCTTTTGCCGTAACCTGTGACAGCCACTTTTACTTCCAAAGGGCTGTAGGCACAGAGCTTTAAATTATTTTTAGCGGCGATGTATGCCAACACTCCACGCACTTGCGCCACCTGCATGGCGGTCTTTGCGTTGTTCTCAAAATAAATATTCTCGAGCGCAACAACTGTCGGCTGCCAGTCGGCAATCAGTTTTTCAGCCGCCGCACCAAGTACGGCAAGGCGGGTGGGGAAGTCGTCGTCTTTGCTGGTGCGCACACAGTCAGAATGCAAAAGAATATCCTTGCCGTTTTGTTTTTCAACAACAGCAACACCGAGCCGTTCAAACCCCGGGTCAAATGCAAGTACTTTCATAATGAACGCGCATGTTATGCAGCCGAGCTGTAGACTTCGTTGATATCGTCGTTGTCTTCAAGTGCGTCAGAAAGCTCCGCCATTTTCTGTGAGTCTTCGTCGCTTAATTCTATAGGTGCGATGGGTTCGTAGCCGCCTTCGGTATTTTTAGTAAATGCCCACAGTGCGGCACCTGGGTTGGCCAATGCACCTCCGTGCAGGCTCAACAAATGTTTAAGCTCTTGCACGGTGCGGTTGCGATTGTCGGTGAGTCCTGTGAGTATCAGGGCACAGCCGCCTGGGCCGTATGCCTCATATACTACGTCCTCGAGCTCTTTTTCGTTTCCTTTGGTAAGTGCGCGTTCAATTGTGTCTGCTGGCACATTAGCAGCACGAGCCTTTTCAACTGCGGTGCGTACGCCGGGTGCAGTTTTGTCGCCGCGAGCTTTTTTGATTTCGGCCCCAACTATTTTGACCAATTTACCAAAGAGCCTGGCCTTTTGGGTGTCAGTTTTGCCTTTGGTGTGCTTGAGCTTTGCCCATTTACTATGTCCAGCCATATACAGGCAGCTTACCAAAAAAGTACGGCGTAATACAAATTTACAAAAGTTTTTGGTTGAGGTCTTTGGGGACTGGTTTACCCAGATGTAGGTAAGCTTTTTCGGTCGCGACACGTCCTCGCGGGGTGCGCTCAATGAGGCCCAGCTGCAGCAGAAACGGTTCGTGCACTTCGGAAATGGTGTTGGTCTCTTCTGACAGCGCGGCTGCAAGGGCACCCACACCAGCTGGGCCGCCGTTAAAGCGCTCGATGAGTACTGCGAGCAGTTTGCGGTCCAAAGGTGTGAGTCCCAGGTCGTCTACCTCGAGCATACCTAAAGACTCGGACACCGTTTGTTTGCTCAAAGGCGCACGCTTGAGCTGCGCATAGTCACGAGCACGCTTAAGAAGGTAGTTTGAGGTGCGAGGTGTAGCACGCGATCTCTTGGCGATTTCGCGCACACCGCCTTCATCTATTTCAACGCCCAATATCTTTGCTGAGCGTTTGATAATTTGTGCGATGTCGTCCTCGGCATAGAACTCGAGGCGGAATACTCCGCCGGAAAAACGTGAGCGCAGCGGCGCCGAGAGGTCGGCAACTCGTGTGGTTGCAGCCACAAGGGTAAAAGAGGGAAGCGGCAGCTCAAGCGTGCGCGCGCTCGGCCCTTTGCCGATGATGATGTTAAGCACCCCGGACTCCATAGCAGGATAGAGCACTTCTTCAATTGAGCGCGAGAGGCGGTGGATCTCGTCGATAAATAAAATGTCGCCCGCAGTGAGGTTCGTTAACAGGGCGGCAAGGTCGCCGACGCGCTCTATGGCCGGCCCGGAGGTCGAGCGTAGGTTGCCGCCGAGCTCGCGGGCTATGAGGTGGGCGAGCGTAGTCTTGCCGAGGCCTGGAGGACCGTAAAAAAGGACGTGTTCAGGGGGTGTGCCGCGCTCTTTGGCGGCAGAGATCAGGATGTGGAGATTTTGTTTGACGGCTGTCTGCCCCACGTACTCATCCCAAGAAGAGGGCCGGAGCGTTTGGTCCAGATGTATTGCAGGAGTTGGCTCGTTTGGGGTGTCGCTTGACATACATTACATACTATGCTAGACTCTTATTTAGCTAGCACCTGCCGATTGGCAGTTTTTTGTTGGAAAGAGTACACCCTCAAGCAATGCCGCCTCCCAAGGTATGGATCCTTACTAAGGACGTTCCGGCTAATTGTTTTATACAAGCTCTGCGGGGACTATCCTCATGCATGGTATCCGCTTCTTCGCTAGTCGAAGATGGGCATTGCTTGGTGGTGTACTCCTTCGAACCGTCTTTTCTATAAAGACCTCGATTAACTCTACATGCTAAAACCCCCGTCGGCCACGTTGACCAGGGGGTTTTTTTGTTCTTGTCTTGTTCAATTTTAGGCCCTAAGCGACATCCACTACGCGCTTGAGTTCCTCGAGTGTGGTGATGCCCAAAACTACCTTTAAAATACCGTCTTCTACCATGGTGGGCATGCCTTGGGGGCGGGCCGCCAGGGCTATTTCGCGCTCGGAGGGGCGGGTAGCGATAATAGCCTCGATTGCCGAGTCCATGAATATAGACTCAAAGATACCCAAGCGGCCTTTGTAGCCGCGACCATGGCATTCGGGACAGCCTTGCGGCCCTGCCTCCCATATTTGGGTTGTGTCAGCTGGCACCAAGGCGCGGTCGACGACTCCTGCGAGCACTTTGTCGATAGATGTTTTTTCTTCTGGCGTTGCAGCACGTTGTTTTTTGCAGTGCGCGCACAAAACGCGCACGAGGCGTTGTGCCATCACGACGTTGATAGCCGAGCTGAGCACCTTTTCTGAAATACCGAGGTCGATGAGGCGAGGGAAGGAGCCTGCTGCATCGTTGGTGTGGAGTGTCGAGAATACCAAGTGGCCAGTGAGCGCGGCATTGACCGCGGTTGATGCGACTTCGCTGTCGCGGATTTCTCCGATCATCACTACTTCTGGGTCGTGTCGCAATACGGCGCGCAAACCTTCGGCGAAGGTGTATTTGCCCTTATCAACTTGGGTCTGCACTATACCGGGCAAATGGTATTCGATCGGGTCTTCAATCGTGATGATTTTGTCCTGCGGATTATTGATCTTGCGCAAAAAGGCATAGAGCGACGTTGTTTTACCGCTGCCGGTCGGTCCGGTGATAAGTACCATGCCGTTGGGGCGCTCAATTTCTTTTTCGATCCTGGTGCGCAATTTTTCTGTCATGCCCAAAGCTTCCAGCGGCACAGAAATAGAATCAGGATTGAGAATACGAAGCACGAGCGTTTCGGCATAGTTGCCTGGGATAAGCGACGTACGCAGTTCGATCTCCTGGCCTTTGAGCTTGATAGAGAAGCGACCGTCTTGTGCGACATCTGCCACGTTAAGCTTGAGGCCCGAGAGTAATTTGAGACGCGAGAGCATCAAGTGGTAGGTGTCGGCATCAAAGGTCAGTACATCAACCAACACGCCGTCGAGGCGGTAGCGCAGGCGAATGTCTTTTTCTTCGGGTTCTAAGTGGACGTCAGATGCGCCGAGGCTCATAGCGCCCGCCAAGATGATTTCCAAAATACGTGTAACACGGTATGTCTTTTTGATTTCTATTGCGTCATTGATGAGGGCGCTGATGTCAGCCAGTGTGCGTACCTTGCCAGCCAGCTCTTCGACTTCTTGGGGCGAGATTTCAAACACTCCCGCGCGGCTTTCGGTTGCGTACGAGATGTCCGCGTAATGGTCGTAGGCGCGCTTGAGACTTTCTTGCGAGCACATAAACACAGTCACTTCATATCCAAGGTCCTTGAGTTTTTGCACAATCGCTTGCGCGGCCGGGTTTTGAGGGGCACGTACTGCCAAGCTGATGCGTTTGTTGACGCGGCCAAAGGCTGCGGTCTCAGATTTACGCGCTTCGTCCTGGGTGAGGAGCTTGAGAGCCTCGTTGTTGATAGCAACGAGTGTAAGGTCGACATACTCAACACCGTATTTGCGCGACAGCATTTGCGCGAGCTCTTCTTCTTCGCGACGCCGTAAAAAGTCTACGCGCTTTTCTTCCTCTGCGTCATTAAAGACCACCATATATCTATTCTACACGCTTATTTGTGAAGCTCATTTGTTTTTTTTGTGCCGGTGGTACACTCTGATGTAATGACATACGTGCCTCTTCCTGAGCTCCCATACTTTGTCCGCAATGTCCTTGCAGCGCTGCATTTGCATGCAAAAGGGGACAAGGCCACAATTATGGCGCTCGTGGGCGAAGTAGGGGCAGGAAAGACCACTTTTATGCAGGCTCTGGCGCACGAGTTCCATATCCACGAGGTTGTACAAAGTCCGACCTATGTCCTCATGAAGTCGTACCCTATCAATTTCGACGGATTTTTGCGTCTTATACACATAGACGCATATCGACTTGAAAGCCCCGAGCAATTCGCGAGCCTGGCGCCCGACGACTTTCTGCATGACCCGACTGTGTTGGTTGCTATAGAGTGGCCAGAGCGCGTAGTGGGCAAGCTCCCTAAGCCCGATTTTGTCATCAACTTTAGCTCCGTTGGCATGGCCGAACACGAGCGCCACATCGTTGTCGCATAACCCATATGAAAAAAGAGATGAAAAAAAAGCGGTTAGTCATTTTGGACACGCACGCGATATTGCATCGCGGGTATCATGCCATGCCCAATTTTGCATCAAGCAAAGGCGAGCCGACGGGCGCTCTGTATGGTCTGGTATCGATGCTGACGCGCATCATCGGGGAGTTGAAGCCAGACTACATTATTGCGGCGCTCGACCTGCCTGACCCGACCCACCGTCACATTGCGTACGAGGACTACAAGTCGCATCGGCCAAAAACAGACGACGCGCTTATTGTGCAGCTTGAACGCAGTCGCGAGGTGCTCGACGCGTTCGGTATCCCGCGCTACGAATGCCCGGGCTTTGAGGCCGACGATGTCATTGGCACTATTGTCGAAGAAATGTCCGAGGATAATAAAGATATAGATATTGTCATTGCGTCCGGCGACATGGATATGCTCCAGCTGGTGGACGACGACCGCGTACGGGTATTTACCTTCAAGACGGGACTCACCGATACCATCATGTATAACGAAGAATTGGTGGTCGAGCGTTTTGGCTTTGGCCCCAAGCTCATACCAGACCTCAAGGGCATTATGGGTGATACCTCGGACAACATTAAAGGGGTCAAAGGTGTGGGCGAGGGCTCAGCTCTTAAACTGATCCGTACATACGGCACCGTCGAAGATATTTACAAGGCGCTCAAGAAAAAAGGTGTCGAAGAAGTTGCTAAAGAAGCGGGTATTCAAAAACGCTTTGCGCAGCTCATGAACGACGCTGAGGAAGACGCGCTGTTTTCCAAAAAACTCGCAGAGATCCGCCGCGATTCTCCGATCGATTTTACTCTGCCCAAAGAAGAGTGGGGGAACAGCCTTTCGAAAGACAAACTGCTCGATATGATGGCGGAGCTCGAATTTCGCTCATTGGTGCCGCGAGTCAAGGCGATGCTCCAGGGAGGCTCGGCCGCGCTGAAGGAAATTGACGATGCAGAAAATGCCGAGACCGACGCGCAGTGGGAAGCGCTCGTTGGCGCTATCCCGCCCGAGGACTTTGCCCGCGCACAGATTGCAGTGTGGGTCTTGGACTCGACCATCACTGAGCCGTCGTACGACGATATGCTGCGTCTCGGCAAGGCAAAGGATTTTGATGTTGCGCTTAAAAATTTGGAAACAGAGATCGACGAGCGCGGACTTACGTTTGTGTATTCCTCGATTGAGCTGCCGCTTATGCCAGTGTTGCGCCAGATGGAAACTAAGGGCGTTAAGATCGACCGCAAATTCTTGAAAAACCTTTCAACCGAATATCATACCGAGCTTGATAAAATCTCTGCGCGCATTTTTGAAACTGCTGGTGGAACATTCAATATCAATTCGCCAAAACAGCTAGGCGAAGTGCTCTTTGACAAGCTTGGACTTGAAACAAAAAAGAAGACTGCGACCGGTGCGCGCTCGACCAAGGAAAGTGAGCTCGAGAAACTGCGCGACGCGCACCCGATCATCGCAGATATCTTGGCGCATCGCGAACTCAATAAACTCCTTTCAACATATATCGACAGTCTCCCAAACCTGCTGGATGACAATGACCGTGTGCACACCACCTTTGTGCAAACCGGCTCTGCCACTGGCCGCTTGGCATCGCAGAACCCAAATCTGCAGAACATCCCGATTAAGACCGAGCTCGGCCGCGCTATCCGCCACGCGTTTGTTGCCGACAAAGGCATGAAACTGGTTGCCTTTGACTACTCGCAGATCGAGCTGCGCATCGCGGCGTTCCTCTCCGGTGATGAAGGCCTTGCAGAAATCTTCCGCGAGGGTCGCGACGTGCACACCGAGGTGGCGTCGCGCGTCTTTCATGTACGTGCCGAGGATGTAACCTACGACCAGCGCCGCAGCGCCAAGGTTATTAACTTCGGCATTCTCTACGGTATGGGGGTCAACGCATTGCGCGAAGGGCTCGGGAGCAGCAGGCAGGAAGCACAGGAATTTTACAATCAATATTTCGAAGCCTTTCCGCGCTTGGCAGTGTATCTCGATGAAGTGAAAGCGCAGGCTGCGCGCGATGGCTTTGTAACGACCCACTTTGGGCGTCGTCGGTACTTTGACGGCATACATTCGCCGATACCGTTTGTGCGTGCTGCAGCCGAGCGTATGGCGATCAATGCACCGATGCAAGGTACTCAGGCAGATATCGTCAAGATTGCGATGATCCGCATTCACGATTGGCTCCATGCTAATGGATACGGGCATGTGCAAATGCTTTTGCAAGTGCACGACGAATTGGTGTTTGAAATCGCTGATAAAGATATAGCTTCGTGCGCAGCAAAGATCCAGGAAATCATGGAAGGCATTATCCCGAAGGAAGATGCGAAAGGTATTCCGTTTATTGCAGAGGGCAAGGTTGGTCCGAACTGGGGCGAAATGGAAAAATTAAAAATATGATGCACGTGATTGTTGGAGCGGACGCTGCAGCGCGCGGTGATAAGCGCCGCGCAATTCTCAATAAGCTCGCATACGAAGAGCTCAAGTGGGAAGCGATGGCAATAGAGGAGATTGCCGACCTGGCCTCGACTGCGTCATTGCTCGGCGACACGCAGGCGTTTGTGTTGGTAGGAGCGCTCAATGACACCGAGCGTGGAGAAGATTTTATTGACCTTGCCGAAGGGTTGATGCTGTCGCCCCACGTATTTGTATTTGAGGAAGAAAAGCTGCTCAAAAAACCGAGTGACGCGTTGGGCAAGGCTGGGGTCAAACCCACCGTGCTGGCAGCTGTAAAAAAAGCAGAGCCGTTTAATGTCTTTGCGATAGCGAACGCATTGCAGACGCGTGACCGCAAAGGTGCGTGGTTGTTATTGAATAAGGCTCTTCGCCAGGGTATCGCGCCGGAAAATATTGCCGGGGTACTGCACTGGAAAGCGCGCGACATGGTTGCGGCGGGACGCTCGGCCAAATATTCACGCCCAGAACTGGTCGGGCTTTCGCGCTCGCTTGTCGAGATATACCACGACAGTCATCGCGGGGCAGGGGACTTAGGACTCTTGCTTGAGCGATTTATTCTGGGTTTATAATATAGGAATGAAGCCTTTCTTAATCGGAGTACTTTTTATAACTTTTATAGCGATAGGCGGGGCCATTCTGGCAGGGCTGGGTGTCTTGCCGCAATCGGTATACTCGATGGTATACAGTGTCGAGAAAACCTTAGGCATAGGGAATGGGGTCACCAAGCCCTATCTTGAAAAATATGAAGGGTACTGGGACGTTGCGTTTACTCCTTCATCTCCACAGTCTGAGCTCGCAAAATGTAACCTGCTTGAAGGAACGATCCGTATGCATGACGGCAACTTTAGTGGTTCTATCGGCCCTCTTGGGTCATCTGTTGGTATACATATTACAGCGGCAGGAAACGGGAGTCTCTCGGGCGGCTTTTCGGCAGCGGGGATATTTAAAGGAACTATTGATGGAACCATCTTCAATGGTGCTGGACAGGGTACATGGGTGGATAATTACGAATGTTCAGGCACGATTACGTTGACCAAATTAGACCCCATTGTCGATCCTGTGCAGGGATTGATTATCACCTTTAACGGAGATATGCAGGTGACTCGCGACGGTGTGTCGGTAGACGCTATACCAGGGCAACAGATATATGAAGGGGATATTCTTGATATCCCACCCAAGGGCGACGCAGTCATTTCGCTGGGGTTGGCAGGACAAAAGGTAACCCTTACCGAGAGAATGCACTTTGTGGTCCCGCTTTCGACTCCCTAATATACTTGGTGCGCCCACTTGGATTCGAACCAAGGACCATCTCCTTAAAAGGGAGCCGCTCTACCGACTGAGCTATGGGCGCAATAATCCCTAAAATACAATAAAAGTGTTGAAAATGCTATAGCTGGCTGGATCAGGGTATGTAAATAAATATGGTTTCGGGTATAGTGCGGTAGGTATTGTCCTTGAAGGAGGAGAGGCAGATGACCAAACCAAAAAAAGACGGGAGCCCGCGAGGATTTGCCTCGATGACTCCTGAACGGCGGATTGAAATTTCGCGCATGGGCGGGAAAAGCGTGCCTCCGGACAAACGGAGCTTTTCTCTCGACAAGAACTTGGCGGCCAGGGCCGGTTATCTGGGCGGCAAAAATGTGCCGGCCGAAAAACGCACATTTTCCCAAGACCGCACACTTGCGGTAGAGGCAGGTCGCAAGGGCGGCGACACCCATCGCAAGTAATACTCAACGCAACAATATAACCGGTCCAGCAATCCTGGACCGGTTTTTTATTTTATAAGTGCGAATAGAGCGACGCCGGTTGCGACGGAAACATTCAAGGATTCTTTTTTACCGTGCATGGGGATCTCGAGCGCGGCGTCGCACAGCGCCAGCAGGTTAGGGGAGACTCCGCCTACTTCGTTGCCGACAATGAGCGCTAATTTTTTCGGTGCTTCGTAGTCAAAGATATTTACGCTGCCGCGCACTTGTTCGAGTGCGGCAATGGTGTGCCCATCATCCTTCAATTTTTGAATAGCGTCTTGTGCCGACTCAATATATTCCCACGCGACAGTATCTTCGGCGCCCAAGGACACTTTGGTAAAGTCAGCGCGCTTGCGCCCAAAACGATCTTTGGGTTGGGGTGAGTATCCGCACAAGATAATTTTAGAGACGCCTGCCGCGTCTGCGGTACGGAAAATAGAACCCACATTGTGGACACTTCGAATATCAGGGAGTATGAGAGTTAGCATAGTGCTAACCTACGCTGTCTTGGCACCCTGGTCAACTTAGAGTGGAAGATCAAATGCAGCAGCGCCCGGACCTGTTGCCATAAGCGAGAGGCAGATAGCCGCAAGCAAGATATATGACATGTGTGAGAGTGGGGAGAGATAGCGCAAGTTTTTGCGTACCCAAAATATCTTGAAGCATATGATAAGTCCGACAAGTGCAGCCATTTGTGTGTAGAGCCCGATAAAAAGTCCAACACCAACGGCAACTTCAAGGAGTAAAAAGATACCTGTCGCCCACACCGCTGTTTCGTAGCTTACAATCGAAATCTCTTTGGCGGTCTCTGCGCGTTTGGTAAAGTGGAGCCACGCCATGTAAAAGAAAGTGCATGCGGCCACCATGCGCAACAGTGTCGGGGCAAAAAAACCGTAGACGAGCAAATGTGGAAAAAGACTAAGCATAATTATTGTTATTGATGTGTAGTGGTGGCTGTTGACGATGCGTACCCGCTTTCCTCTATAAGCTGATCGAGAGCAGAGTCACTATGTTGCTGGTAAGGCGGAGCGATAAACAATGTGCGAGCTGTTTGCTTGGATATCGTGCCGCTTACTACCCCGAGCAGTAATAAAACGCCCATGCCGATGACTAAAAACCAAACATCAGACCAGGGATTAGGGGAAGGTGTCGGTGCGTCTGCCATATATTAATTGTACCTCACTATTTAAATCCAAGCTGTGCGAGCTCTTCCTCGGCGACGACCTTGTCGCTCCAGACTTGCTTGCTCCCGCGAGGCCCCATGATGTATGGGTCGGTACCTTTGCCGGTTATAAGCACCACATCGCCATCACGTGCTTCTGCAAGGGCAGCGGCAATTGCCTCGCGACGGTCGAGAATGATATGCGCTTTATGTTTGGTGAATCCCCGGTCGAGATCCATGACGATGGCTTGAGGGTCTTCGTCATATGGGTCTTCGTTGGTGAGTATCGCCACATCGCAAAACTCATCGGCAATTTTACCCATCTCGGGGCGCTTCCAGGTATCGCGGCCGCCGCCGGTCGAGCCTAACACCCCGATAATGCGATTAGATGAGTATGTTTCGTACAGTGCGCGCAATGAATCAGGCGTGTGTGCGTAATCCACCACCACTGCAAACTGCTGGCCTTTCTCGACGCGCTCGGCACGCCCGGACACTGGCGGGATATTGCGCAGCGCCTTTTGCATGTGGGCGACACTGATGCCAAGTGCTTGGCCGAGCGTGACTGCTGCAAGCGCGTTTTTGAGGTTGAATATTCCAGGCAGCGGCATCGTAAAGAGCTGGCCCTGCCATACAAACCGCGCGCTGTGGTCGTCGGCGGTGTACGGTTCTGCGTCAGCTAAACTAAACGGCGCTTTGATATCGGCATCAACTGCCAAAAAACGCTCGCCGTACGGATCGTCTGCGTTGGCTACAATAATGCGCGGCCGTTTAGTCGAGTGGGCGAGGGCTTCTGCCAGCGAAAGCTTTGCAAGTGCGTACGCTTCCATACCGCCATGAGACTCAAGATGTTCGGGTGCGAGGTTGGTAAACACAAGCGCGTTGATATCGATGCCTTTGTGTCGGTATTGGCGCGCGCCTTCCGATGTCATTTCAATAACGGCATGGGTTGCGCCTTCGGTAACGGCGCGGCGCAAAAACCGCTGCAAGAAAAACCGCCCCGGCATCGTCATTTTGTATAAGTTGCGCTCGCTTGTTTCTCCAATGGCAAAGCGGATGGTGCTGACAACCGCCACTGTGTGGCCAGCCTCTGCTAAAATTGCGCGCACCATTTCAGTGGTGGTCGACTTGCCCTTGGTGCCGGTGATGCCGATGACGATGAGTTCGCGGGAAGGGAAGCGGTATATGACAGCGCCCAGGTATGCCAAGCAAAAATGGTAGGCGCGCAATATTGGTTTAGGGATCAGTCTTTTCATACAAACAACTTATTATACAGATGCGCGGGTGCCAAGCACCTTGAGCGCGGCAGCGATGCGTTCAGAAACTCCAACAATGCCTTCGCCCGAGCGTGCGAGCTCCTTGAGAGCTTTGCGTGCCTCACTTGCCGAATATCCAAGCGCCATGAGTGCTTCGAGCACCTCTTCGTCACCTTCGGGATATCCTCCGCGGTCGTCACCTTCCTCGGCCAACTTGTCGCGCAGTTCCACCACGATGCGTTCGGCGCTTTTTTTACCGATACCGAATACTTTGGTGAGAGCTGTTGCGTCGCCGCGGGCAATTGAGCGCTTGAGGGTACCAATGTCCGAGACATTCAGTATCCCGACCCCGGTTTTAGGTCCAACGCCGGAGACGCTCGTTAATTGCCTAAAAAAGACCAGTTCTTCCTCGGTCGCAAACCCGAATAGGTCCAGGGCATCTTCGCGCACCGAGGTGTGGACATACAGCACGGTAGGGGCGCCGACATTGTGTCGCATGGCCTCCAGCGTAGCGGCTGGGGTGCGCACCGCATACCCAACGCCGCCAACATCGATAAGGGCCGCCCCGTCGGGGGTAGTGCCGTCAAAGTGCCCAGTGAGCTTGCCGATCATCTATATAGTGTACCGCCTCGACCCCTCTTGCAGAAATACAGAATATGCCGTAAAGTGCTTCTCATGGCAATTACATCGTCAGCTAAAAAGGCTCTGCGCCAGAGCAAGCGCAAAAAGGCAATGAATGACACCCAAAAGGTGGCTATTCGCGGCGCATTGCGTGGCGCACGCGCTGTTCCAGCAGGGGACAAAAAGGCATCTGCCGCTGCGCTCGCAGCCGCATACAAGGCAATCGATAAGGCAGCAAAGCGCGGACTTATCAAGAAAAACACGGCATCTCGCCGCAAGGCCAAAGTTTCCCGAATGCTCAAAGCAGCATAAGCAAACAAAAAACCACCCGAAAGGGTGGTTTTTTGTTTATAAGGCTTTCTTTACTAAAGTGCAAAAATAGCCTAGTGTGTGGTAACGCTCCCGTCGTTCAATGGATAGGACGTATCCTTGCGGAGGATATGATGTAGGTTCGATTCCTACCAGGAGCACAAATAGGGTACAGTAAGTGCGCTGCTTCCGTAGTTTAATGGATAGAATATCTCCCTCCGAAGGAGGTGATGCAGGTTCGATTCCTGCCGGAAGCACAAAATAGTTTTAGAGTCCCAATATCTCTGCGACGCTGTCAAAGAATCGCGGCTCCTCTGCAATTTCTTCGATGTTGTGGCGACGCAAGGTCATGCGGACTGTTTCGGGGCTGATGCCCTCAATCGGGGCAACAATGCGCGAGGCGAGTATACCGGTAGTGTGCACTACCAAGTGCTGGCGATGAGTCTCCTCAGTGATTCCAAACGATGTGACCGATGCGTAAGGATGGAGCGTGCCATCGACGATAATGCCGCGGCTGTCGATGCGCACCATGTGTTCGCGGGGACCCCGTGCCGTTAAAAAACCCAGCGAGATAGCACCGACAATCAAAATAAGTGCCAACAGGTAGTTATCAAAATATATAGACAGCCCGACTCCGACAACAGTAAGTACGCCGAGCGTCCAGTACCAGTCGACGCTGCGGTCTTTATGTTCGTGAGTAACTACTTTCCAGGAGATACCGGACTCTTGTGCCATGTCATTAGTATATACCGAAAGTAGATGGAGAAATAAAAACCTCTCACGCCGTGTGGCGTAAGAGGTTGAGGTCTTTATTGGTGAGCACTCGAGGCTGCACAGCCGATACAAGAGTTTTGTCGGTTTTGTACCGGACAACAGCCCGAACACGTTTGCCAAACAACACCCACTGCACCCATGGCCGGTCGCCGATCATCATTTGGTCGTACGGAACCTGGTTGAGGTGATAGGGGACAGGCGCGCCCATCTCGTCGCTTTCTTTCGGTTCGCCATGCCATTCTGAAATGGTGTACACATGCACCCGCACATCTAACGACGAGCCGTCTTCCTGTTCGTTGTAAAAGTCGACAACGCCCATTTTTTGCGCAGTGCCTGCCCTGATGGTGACGCCCCACTCGTCAAAGATCTCTTTTTTGAGACATGAAAGTTCAGTATATCCGGGGTCTATTTTGCCGCCCGCGCCGTTTAAAAATCCGGCGGCAACCTTTTTCTTTTTGAGTCCAAGCCAGACCCGATCGCCGCGCATCAAAAACCCGAGTGTCATTGGCATAAGTGCCGTGCCTACTGTATCGAGCATGTCGTGCCCTCCTTCTGTCCAGAGGATACGTCCAAACGAGGAAGAGTTCAAGAGTAAAAGAAAAAGCGCCCCTGATGGGCGCTTTTTCGACTGCGGAGGGGGTGAGATTCGAACTCACGGTACCTTGCGGCACGCCGCATTTCAAGTGCGGTGCGTTAGACCACTCTGCCACCCCTCCAGTTGAGTAGAATACACTTTTTCTCTCTTCTCGGCTATGCTTCATATACATGGCTACCCAAACCAAATATATAGGCATCGATTACGGAACCAAACGCACAGGTGTCGCCATTTCGGACGACACAGGCTCATTGGCGTTTCCTTTGACCACACTTGTTACATCAAACAGCTTGGTTGATGACATTGCGGCGCTTGCAACCGAACACAAGGCGCATGTGGTGATAGGGGAGTCGCGCGATTTTTCGGGTGCCCCCAACCCGGTCATGAAAAACATTGCCGAGTTGAAGGCTGCGCTTGAAACGCGAGGTGTCGTTGTGCATTTTGAGCAAGAGCTTTTTTCAAGCGCGCTGTCGGCTCGGCAATTTACTCCCGACGGCAGCCGTAAAGCAAACCCGTCACAAGAGAAGCTCGACGCATCGGCGGCTGCAGTAATCCTGCAATCCTACTTAGATAGAAATAAAGCCCGTGATAGAAACAAATCCCGTACTGAAGTAGAATAACCATATATGGAAGAAAACACTCAAGAAAACAATCAACAAAATGTGCAGCCACAAGAAACGGCTCAGCCCGAGGTTGCTGCAGAGGCAGCGCCTGTCTATCTGTCTATCGACGACTTTCACAAAGTTGAAATCAAGGTCGGCGAAATCATGAGCGCCGAAAAGATCGAGGGCTCGGACAAACTGCTCAAACTTAAGGTCAACTTTGGCCCTGAGGACCGCCAAGTCCTTTCGGGTATTGCCGTGTACTATCCGGACCCGGTTGCATTGGTCGGTATCAAGTGTGCGTTTGTCACGAACCTCAAGCCTCGCATGATGATGGGTATGGAGAGTCAAGCCATGATCTTGGCCACAGGGGGCGGGGAAGAGCCGCTGGCGCTCTTTAGGTCGGACGCACCGCCAGGAAGCCAGGCCCGATAACTATGGATGAAATAGTACAACCACCGCTCACTGTCCAGGATAAACTCTGGCAGTGGTTCGTGCGCCATGCTGAAAGTAAGCATGCGTTGGTATGGTTGGCTGCGGTAGCGTTTTTTGACACGATATTTTTCCCGGTCGCACCCGAGATCTTCTTGGTTGCGCTTATAGTTGCTCATCCACGCCGCTGGGCCGTGTACCTGACCATATGTATTGTATTTTCTGTACTGGGTGCGGCAGCAGGGTACTGGCTGGCGCATTACCTGTTTGTGCAATTTGGGCCATGGCTTTTAAATACCCCTGCGATGCAGGCTGCGTTCGAGAGTGCGCGCCACTTGCTGCACGGGCGTGTGTTCACCACAATGGCGTTTGCAACATTTACGCCGCTGCCGGACAAAATATTCATTTACGCAGCCGGATTTTTGGGTGTCGGATTCATACCGTACTTGCTGGGTTACTTTGTTGGCCGCGGGATACGTATGGCGGTAACCACCTACCTGACGGTGCGCTTCGGCAAAAAGTTTATAGACGTGGTGAACGAATACTCGCTGATAGCCGGTGCGGTCTTCCTGGTCGCGCTGGTGGTGTATGTTATTGTGCATGTGCACCCATTTGGGTGGTAATTGCCCTCGTAGCTCAATGGATAGAGCCGCGGACTTCTAAGCCGCTGATGTAAGTTCGATTCTTACCGAGGGCACAAAGTAGAAAAAGCCGACCATGACCACTAATTGTCGAAATCGATCAAATACGGTACTGTAGGTCCATGCGCGGTTAGCTCAGTTGGTAGAGCAACTCATTTACACTGAGAAGGTC
>JAQBQX010000036.1 GCA_028286785.1 Candidatus Adlerbacteria bacterium | reverse complement strand
CCACTAAGCAAGAAAAAAACGCCCCTAAGGCGTTTTTTTTTGAATTTACCCGCGCTTCTGGCCTTCGATGAAGGTCAAAGCCTTACCGCGCTTGCCTGCGCGACCAGTGCGGCCGATGCGATGCACATAGTCGTCGTAGTTAGTTGGAAGGTCGTAGTTGATGACGTGGGATACGTCAGCAATGTCGAGTCCGCGTGCAGCAACGTCTGTAGCAACGAGTACCGCCACACGTCCGTCTTTGAATTGAGTGAGGGCTTTTTGGCGGCGCTGCTGAGTTTTGTTGCCGTGGATAGACTCGGTCTTGAAGCCGCGGTCTGCAAGAGACTTAGCCAACTTTTCCACACCGTGTTTGGTGCGGCCGAATACGAGCACCTTGCTGAATTCTGGCTGGGTCAACAGGTCGTGCAGAGTATCGAGCTTTTTAGCTGACTCTACGTGCACAACATCCTGCTCGACGTTTTTAGATGTGTCGCGGGTCTTAACTGATACGCGAACTGGTTCCTTGAGGAACTCGCCGATGAGCTTTTCGATTTCTGGCGACAATGTTGCCGAGAAAAAGAGCGTCTGGCGGTTCGAGTTCATCTGGAGCATGACGTGGCGCATGTCGTTTACAAAGCCCATGTCCAGCATGCGGTCAGCTTCGTCCAGGACTACCGTTTCAAACGGAGCGAGGTTAAGCGCCTTTTGTTCCATAAGGTCCTTGAGGCGGCCTGGCGTGCCGATAACAAACTGCGGTCCGCGGCGAAGTGCCGATTTCTGAGGGAAGATGTTAACACCGCCCACACATACAGCATGGTAGATGCCAAGACCGATTGAAAGTGACTTCAACTCGTCTGCGATCTGCACAGCAAGTTCGCGAGTTGGTACGACGACCAAGATGCGAGTTGCGGGCGCCACGAGCGCTTTGTGGATAAGAGGGATAAGGAATGCGCCTGTTTTACCAGTACCAGTGTTAGCGATACCGACGACGTCGCGGCCTGCGAGTACGTGCGGGATAGACTTGTCCTGGATAGGTGTTGGGGTCACAAAGCCCTTTTCGATAATCGAGCGCTTGAGGCGGTCATCGATCATAAAGTCGGCGAACTTGTGTTCAGGAATGAACACCTCTTCAACTTCAGTTATGATTGTCTTGTTGATAAAACGCTCAAAGTTGCGTGGGTCGAGACCAGCTGGGCCGCCATTGCCGCGACCGCCGCGAGAGCCTCCGCCAAAGCGTGAGCCGCCCGAGCGATTGCCGTTTGAGTATGGACGTCCGCCAGAGCTTGCGCCGCGGCTAAACCCGCCAGAGCGAGGTGCGAACGATGAACCACCTGTGCGAGGTGCAAACGAAGATCCACCAGTACGAGGCGCGTATGACGAACCGCCTGTGCGTGGAGCAAAGGATGTCGAGCCGCCTGAACGAGGTGTTGATGAGCTACCGCGTGAGCTAGAGCTCGAACTTGAGCTACCACCAAAGCGGCGGGCGCGGAATTTAGGACCAGTGCTCGAGTCATTGCCCGAGCGGGGTGTTTTGTTAAACATGTGTTGTTGCCCTGGGCGTATGCCCAGGATTAAGAAGCAGTGCCTCTTATTACTTAATAGTTGCAACTGCCTCAAAAAATGGGAACCCGGCTGAAGTAAATCTGCGAGTTCAAGCCGAGGAAACCCAAGGCAATACAATCAATTGGAGACTGTTGACCCTTTCATAATATCACTTTCCGACCTGCGCGTCAAGCGGCAAGGCTTGGTGACCTGAAGGGCTCATCAAAAAAGCATTACACCACAACGTTTTTTGGACACTGCGATTCGATTTCGATATACTGTGAGTACTTGATGAAGAAATCCTTACTCCTACATAGCATTGTTCTCTTGAGCGTCGTCAGTGCCTTTGCGTTTACGTATAACCATTCGACACTCGCCCTTACTACCACCAACGCAGCTGTTATATCTCCCCTACCTGACGCTGACACAGAAGGTGCCGCGCCAACTGTGCCAACCACAACCAGTGTTGCGCCAACGTTAGTTGCAACCAAACACGACACGCAACAAGTTGTTGCGCAGGCCACTGCCCCACAAACCACCCCCACAGAAGAAACATCGGAAGAAACTCCAGCTCCGCAGCAAACCCCTGGCATCCCGACACGTCTCAAGATCCCGTCTATCAATATGAATGTGCGAGTGATAAGCGTGGGCCTCAATAACAAAGGCGAGATGGCAGTGCCAGACGGCGACACCAATGACGTCGGATGGTACAAAAATGGCACTCTGCCGGGCGACACGGGGAGCGCTGTGTTTGATGCGCATGTCTTTGCCGCATTTGCGCCGCTTGCAAAGCTGGCTGTCGGAAGCTCTATCTATGTCACAACCGAACAAGGCGCGACGCTGCATTTTATTGTCGAGGAAACCAAGACGTACGCACTAAAGGATGTGTCGGCTGACCATTTGTTTAATCGCACAGACGCAAAGCGGCTCAACCTTATTACCTGCGCAGGACAACTGACCCCCGATCATTCGACCTACGACCATCGGCTCATCGTCTACGCAGTACTGGCAGAAGACTAGAACTAAAAAATTGTACGCACACGAAAACGGCCCCAGGCGTACCCAAGGCCGTTTTCGTATGTGAACGAAAGAACTTTTTTGTCTATGAATCGGTTTTAGACTGCCGCATAGCGCTGGCGTACGAGATACGCCACACCACCACCCGCTATCAGAGCTGCGATGCCAAGCATCACTATGTTTGCTGCCACATCACCGCCTGCCCCCGTGTTAGGTACGCCCGGTGTAGTTGTAGTAGTGTCAGTTGTTACCGACCCTGTGGTGCCTGTGTTTGGCACACCCGGAGTCGCGGCACTCGATGCCCCTGTTGTAACTGCCGACCCTGATGGATTTACTATCGGCTCCGCAGAACCGGAGGTTGTTGTGCCAGCAGGAATAACGGTACCTGCTGAACCAGGTATATTGGTGTTGCTATAGGTTTGCGCAAACGCAACGCTGGCGCCACCCGCCAACAGAAGCGTTGTTATTGCTGTACTTGTTGCAATCTTGGCTGCTGTTTTTTGCATGTGCATCATATGGGTCATAAGTTACCTAAGTAATGCCATCGACTCGGTGGTCGAAGCAAAAACTATACAATAACCCCACTGAAAAAGAGGTGAATAGACAGACATTTTGACTTCCCTTACCCATTTGATATGGTTGAGCTAGTAGCAAAGGAGCCCGTTATGGACGCCAATGACCAGACTGAGCAGTGGAACCGTCTAGAAATCGCCGCGCGCAAGGCCGGGGGAATGGAGCTGCGGATTCCGAAAATGGGCATGACGCTGACAGAACTGATAGAGAACATTGCAGAGGTCTTTCCCAACATCACGCACAATCAAGTCCTCATTGTACCCGCACCTAAAGGATACGTAGGGGTTGAACTTCCGGAAGGAATTCAAGTATTGCCCAATTAAACGACCAACACACCTCACAACCGCCCAGATAATCTGGGCGGTTTTATTAAGGGAACACTTACGTCCAGGATTTGCTGGACGCCAAGGAAACACTTACGTCTGGGTTATGCCAGACGCTACCAGACGCATTTGACACCCAAGCCAAGCGGGAGTCTAATGGCACTAGTTGCACTGCAATTGGAAGGAGGAAGCTATGCGCCAGCTACTTACCAAAGGGTTGGAGCTTCTCGGTCGCCTACAGAACAAGGTCCAGTACGCAGCGGCGATATATATTGACCCGCCGCCGCTCGACTTGCCCCTGCGTTATCTAGACCCCAAGCCCACACCCCTCAAAAAGCTCGACGACTTTGAACACAGGTTTATCCAAGACCTGGTCGAGCGCACCCATGGCCGCACCACCAGCCCGCCGCTCAACTTTCGGATGCGGCTAGTGGTCGCTGCAATGATACAGATCTCTAAGCAGCCCAACTCGTACACACCTTGCGCAAAATTTGCAGACTCGACTCTGCAAAAATTGCTGGCCCAGGTCGCGCTGCAATTTAGCGTTTCCTACCCCAACGAAGAGATCTTCTGGAACGATAATATTGATGTCGACCTGGTCAAGCGGTTTGTTTTACTTGTCATGAAAGAAGTGGTGCACGGAAACACATGGCAAACATCGCGGCGCAAGACTATGCTCGGCATGTTCGAAATTCCAGATTGGATGGTGCAGGAAAGCTTTACCCGCTTTTTTGGTAACTACCAACAAACAGTTACCGACGCACGCGCCAAACCAAAAAGACCACAGTTGTATGTAGTCAAGTAAGCCGCCCTTCTGGGCGGTTTTTATATACCAGATGCTGTTACCTATTATCAAAATAGAAGTTATAGATATCGGACAAGGAGGACACGATGCAGAAAAATTCTGTAGGGCCTGATCCCAGTTTGCAGCAACCAAATAGAAAGTTCAGTGTCGAGCAGATCAAAAAGTGCCAAGAGTTTTGGGCCAAGCTGGTCGAAGTTATCCATGACAGACATGGAATATACAAAACCAGCCACACTGCTGCCCCACCTGACTTGGCGATTTTTTATGCCAGCGACCCTTTTATAGCCCCTAAAGATTAGGGGTTATTTTTATGAATTCTCCAAAAACTTTACGAGCTCTTCGGAAATGACATCCGCCTCGGCGCGAGTAATGTGCACCTCCACTTCAGACTCGGGGCCAGTAACTGTCAGCAATATTCCCTCTACCCCTTCGATTTTCTTTGCTTCCATCTCGACAGTAATGTCGTGCCCCAGCTCGTTTGTGAATTTTCTTTCTTGCATATTACTGAAAGTACATTGTTAAGCTTAAAGAATTGATGAGGAAACGACCCCCGCTTATGCGTTAGCGGCTCTTGCCATCAAAGGGTACGCGCTGCAGGGCGCCAATATCTATGTCGTCTATTGTGCGGACATTTACTCCATACATTGCATTACCATCTTTTTCACCACGGGCAAAAGGCTGCACGCCGCAGGTTTTACAAAACAAGTGCTGGAGCTTTTCGGTATTGAACCGGTATTCGGTTAAGTTATCTTCGCCCTGTTCGATGGTCAGCGAGCTACCCGGCACAAAAGCCAAGAGCAAACCCTTGAGCTGGCAGTGCGAGCAATTACATTCCATAACTGGCTGCGAAAGATCTACATCCACCGTGTACCTTACTGCGCCGCAATGACATCCCCCAGTTCTTTTTTCCATATCTCGAAGTATAACATTTGGCCTTATGTGTGAGAGGTGTGAGCGTACTTGACAAAAGGTGTGTTTAGGTGTATGATTAATAGGTTGTTCATTTAAGGGGGCTACTGTGTATATCGAAGAAGCACTGTTTTTTGGTTCGATCCTTAGTCTCATCGCCTATCTGGGCTACTGCAAGCTTAAGCCACAGAAGAAAGAGCTTGAGCACGACAACATTTTCGGTTATTAAATACCGAACCCATACATCACACCGCCGGACTTTTGGTCCGGCGGTTTTCTTTTTATATTATTTTTGGTGATGGACCACTTCGATGTTGTTGCCATCTGGGTCCAGCGCGAACGCTGCGTAGTAGCCCGGGCTGTAGTCCTTGCGGATACCAGGCGCGCCATTGTCTTTGCCACCTGCTGCAAGCGCCGCTTTGTGGAACTCGTTTACCTCCTCATCGTTTTTTGCCTCGAATGCGACGTGCATTGGGCGCGATACTCCATTGCCGTCTATCCAAAGGTCAGAGTTGCCATCAACTCCAAACCCGCACACTTTATAATCGGCGAACTCGCTTGTGACTTTGTAGCCCAAAGGATGGAGAGCTGCGGCAAAAAACTCTTTGCTGCGGGCCATGTCAGATACATGGAGTGATACGTGTGCGATCATATGGTGATTATTTTATGTATTAGTACTGCGGTTCAACGGTTGTTTCGGTGCGTTCAACGACAATGGTCTGGTTTGCGCCCGCGTTTGGCATGACAGTCGCAAGCGCGTTGCGCAGTGCAGCGTTCTCCTCATCGACGCGCTTTTTCTCATCGCGCAAGGCTGCATAGCGCCACGTGTCGCGGATAACGCTTGGCAAAAGCACCAAGACCGATGTAAGTGCGCCCGCCGCAAGCGTGATAAAGAGCACCAGCGCAAGAGACCCGTCGATGTGCCAGCTCAAAAACGAAACGGTTACCGGCGCGACATTCTGCAGAACAAAGAAAACACTCACCACGCCGAGCACAACGCCCAATATAAGAGAGATCATAGTATGTATTGTACCGCGATTAAGGTATAGCGGCTATTAGTAGTTTACCCAGTACTGAGACACGTTGACCGAAGCAGAAGCAGATACTGATTTGCCGTTATCGAGCGTAACGGTAAACACTGGCTTGTAGGTACCTGCAGTGGTGTATGTATGGGTAAAGCTGCTTGATGATTGTACCGTAGGGTTTTGTGCGGACACCGCATAGCCATATGGCTGAGTGTACATTTCGTCACCCCAGACAACAGAGTAGCGAACTGGTGCTTGGAAATATCGATTGTTAGGATCGTACCAAGGTGTGGTTGCATTGACTGTCCATGTGCCCTGCTGGCCTGCATAGAGCTGTGTAGGCGCATCCAAGCTGTTTATGACAGGAGCCTGGGTTGTTGCAGTCGAGCCAATAGTCAGAGAAACGATGTTTGAAGTGCCGTTCGCATTTTGAACATACACATTGTACGTGCCTGGCGTCAGCTGCTGCACCATCATAGTGCAGTACATGCCTGGAGCGCAGTATGGCGCGATATATTCCGGCACCTTAAAGGTCATCTGTGTACCGTTGTAATTGGCCTGAGTTTCAGTGATTGCACCAGAACCCAAATATACAGTTGAGCCAGTCGTAAAGCCCGAGCCGACAAGATTAATATCGCTGCCGATTGATGCGGGGTTTGGAGTTATCGACTGGATAGTGACATTAGTGACCGGAGGCACTGGAGTCTTGCCGCATGTCTGCTGGTAGATTGCCGCACGAGTCAAAGGACCCACGCCGCCAGTGACCGGATAGATACGGTATGCCGCCTGGAACTGAGTGACAGCTTTGAATGTTGCAGGACCAAAGACGCCGATGACCTGATACTGGGAAAGATATCCGCGCGATACCAAAAACTGCTGGAGCTGCGACACCTGACCCTGGGTGTAGTAATCGTTTGAACCGCGAACCAGAATTTGCGAAAGTGGCACGCACTGAGTCGAAGGCGCGGTGGCAGCTACCGAAGTAGTTACATATGTCTGAGCCGAAGCACTGGATGCTCCCAAAACACTGATAAAAAGAGCCAAAAATGCGGCACCTGAGAGCTTGGTTATAAATTGCATACCTATATAGACGTAACTAATAATGCGCCCTTACAGTACACCTAGTGACCTCCCATGCCAAGCCCGTCCTCAAGCTCGGCTCCGGCTTCTTCGGCGGGGCTGCGCTTGCTCTGGCGCAGGGGTACTTCTGGCAAAAATAGCACTGAAATAAGCGCACAAACCATAAGAGCTGTGGCCACCGAGTACACAACATCGAGCGACCCGCTAAACGCAATTTTGGCGGCATCTGATGCACCGCCCTGGGCAAACAGCACATTGGCACTTACGGCGCCGTCCGCGCCTGCAGGGACCCCCGCCGCTGCCAGACGGGCTGCCAGCTGGCTATTCATAACGCCGCCCAAGATCGCGGTGCCGACTGTTGCGCCGACTGTACGGAACAACTGCACGCCAGCCGTGACTTCCCCAACGCGGTTTGGGGACACGGCGCTTTGTACCGCAAGAGTGAATATTGGCATCGTAATACCAAGCCCGAGACCCAACACCATCATGCGCAGTGACAACGTGAGCTGGGTTGTCTCTGGGCTAATCTGTGAAAATAGATACATGCCAAGAGTTGCGATGGCCACACCCGCAATTGCGAGTATGCGGTACTTGCCCATGCGCGATACCAAAAACCCGCCCGCAGTCGAAGCGATCACCATCGCGATCATCATCGGCGTCAAGATAAACCCAGCATTAGTGGCAGAAGTACCGATGACGCCCTGCGCAAATATCGGCACATACAAGATTGCGCCGAACATGCCCATTGCGGTAAAGAAGGTAGTGATGACCGACGCGCTAAACACTCGCATCTTAAAGAGCTCAAGCGAAATGATAGGCTCTTTGACGCGCTGTTCTGTATAAATAAACCCAACGAGTGCAGCAAGTGCCACCCCAAAGAGCGAAAGGATTTCCCACGAACCCCACGGATACGTGCTGCCGCCCCACACAAGCGCAAGCAAAAACGGTATAAGACACGTCGCCAAAAGCCCAGCACCGAGATAGTCTACCGAACGGTTGCGGGTGTCGGGCACAATGCGCGGCAGTGCGACAAGAAGTCCGATAACCGCAATGATAGCCACAGGGATGTTGATATAAAACACCCAGCGCCACGATGCGTTGTCGGATATCCAACCGCCGAGCAGCGGGCCCGCAACCGAAGCAAGGCCGAACACCGCACCAATAACACCCTGCCAGCGGCCCCTCTCGCGCGGAGGAAAGATGTCGGCAATGATAGCTAGCGAGTTGACCATGATAGCGCCGCCGCCGATACCCTGGATAGCGCGGAACAAGATTAATTGAGTCATGCTTTGCGCGGCGCCAGCCAAAATGGAACCGAGCACAAAGATGCCGATTGCCACAAAATACAATCCGCGACGGCCATAAATGTCAGACAGCTTGCCGTAAATAGGCACTGTCACAGTCGATGCCAACATGTACGCAGTAAACACCCACGAAAGATGCGCGAGTCCGTTTAATTCGGAAACGATATGCGGCATCGCGGTTGAGACGATTGTCTGGTCGAGAGCCGAAAGCAGCATCGCCAAAATGACGCCACCCATGACTGCAAAGCGGTTAATGTGCACGGGCCTCCCTTCCGATTGAGTCATCATAATAGGTTACTCTGTAAAAATGTTGTTATTGTGAACGGCGATCTAATGTTTTCGGCGGCGTGGTAGTGGCTATACGCATATCTTTTTTAAATACAGGCGGCAGTACTTTGCTAGGCGGCGGCATTTTGCTTGGAGGCGCCAAGTCGTCAGCTGTTGCCATACGCTCTGCATGTATAGGCACCACTTGCGCATAGGTCATGGCCGGGACACCTGCTACACCTTGCCACATGACCACTGCCGCTGTTAGAAATCCTGAAAAATAATGGAATATATGCATGCGGGTATGTATGGGTTACGTCGTAAGTCTGGCTGCGGCTGATACCCTGAGTATATCACTAGTGGACCATGGTCCACAGCAGGGCCAGCGCCACGACAGACATGACAGCGGTAATGGTGATCCCGAAGAGGTTTGATATCCACGAATTGGTATGCGAGCCCATGATTTTTTTGTTGTTGCTAATGAGAAGGAGCAAGATCATGAGCGGAGGCGCCAAGAGTCCGTTGAGCATGGCTGCGTAATACAGCATGGTCATCGAACCGATCGAGGAAAAGTTAACAAAGAGACCGACGATTGTTGCTACCGCAATGACGCCGTAAAAGCCGTACGCTTGGCCAAACTTCTTGCCCAATCCTGCCTTCCACCCCATCGCTTCGGCAACCGCGTAGCCCGCCGAGCCTGCCAACACGGGCACAGCCAAAAGCCCGGTACCGACGATACCGAGCGTAAAGAGCAAGAACGCAAAGTCGCCCGCAAACGGGCGCAATGCCTGTGCCGCGTCCGCAGCAGTCTCAATCTGCGTCAAACTGCCGCCGAGTGTCGAGGCCACGGTGATGATAATGAAAAATGTTATGACTTGTGAAAACAGCATGCCCATTGCGGTATCTACGCGCATTTGGGTTACATCGCTCTCTCTTATCTTAGGAGTGCCCTTTCCTGCCTCGGCAAGCTGGCCATGCATAATTTCCTCCTCGACCTCTTCGTCGGCTTGCCAGAAAAAGAGGTAAGGCGAAATAGTGGTGCCCAAAAATGCCGCAATGTTAAGCAGATAACTGCGCGAAAACTCCACATGGGGATGCACTGTTGCGTACGCTACCGCAAGCCAGTCGAGGTGCACGACAAATGCCGTTACGATATATGCCAAAAGCGAGAATGTCAGATATTTAAGTACTTTGGAATATGTCGGGTACGGTACAAAAATCTCGAGCGCCAACGTAACCGCAGTCATAACCACTAGCAAAAAAGTAAAAGGCAGAGGGATTATCAGCTGCACCGAGGCAGCCATAGCGCCCAAGTCGGCGCCGATATTGATTGTGTTAGCAATCAAAAGAAGCGTGACAGACACCGCCAGCACTATTTTGGAATATCGCTGTTTGATGACCCCAGCCAAACCCCGGCCCGTGACCATGCCGATACGGCCGCACATTTCTTGGACCGCAGTCATAAAGGGATATGTCAGCGGCACCACCCACAGCTGCCCGAATCCGAACATTGCGCCTGTTTGCGAGTAGGTTGCTATACCAGAAGGATCGTCGTCGGCCGCACCAGTAATAAACCCTGGACCCAGCGATCGTTTGATGCGGGCCCACAACGACTTTTTTTCCATTACCCTAGTATACCTGTATATCAACTAGGCCACTGGGTTTTGCCAAATAGATGGGTGGAGCTCCATCTGGATAGAATCGTCTTGGATGGTGAAGATCAAGTATTTGCCCGCCTCTTTGCGGCGCAGCGCATCGATTGCTTTTTGTACGACAGAGATCATCATTTCGTTGGCAGCGGCAGTCGGGTCGCGCATCAGGTCATTTTTTGTCGTATGCATTGCGTTGTATACGCGCTCGAGGCTTTGGCGCACAGAATTGTATGGGGAAAACAAAGACCCCTGCGGACTGAACATACACTTAACCAAGAAAAATTCTTTGGTCTCAGTTGGGCCGATTTCGAGTCGACGTACCGGGTTATGGAGTTCGACATAGCCGACTTCTTTGACTGCCTTGGTGCCGATCATTTCTGTCACCAGACGAGGAAAGTGCGTCGTGTCCTGCTTTTTTTGTGGAGTTGAGGAGGCCTGCTTCATGTATCTATTATACCACAACCATTTCTCTTTTACAAGGAATGTATGGTAGCATGCACTCCATGGACAAGTGGGACACAATCGTAATCGGCGGCGGCGCTGCCGGAATGATGGCTGCCGGACGCGCCGCTTCGCAGGGAGCGCGTGTGTTAGTGCTGGAAAAAAATGACAAAGTAGGCGCCAAACTTTCTATCACAGGCGGCGGGCGCTGCAACATCACCAATGCAGAGTTCGATCATCGCGCTTTTTTGGCGCACTTTGGCGCAGCCGAGCAATTTCTATACTCTCCTACTTCGCAGTTTGGCGTGCAGAGCACCTTCGACTTTTTTGAAAAGCTCGGACTTCCCCTGGTAATCGAGGCGCGCAAACGCGCATTTCCCCAGACGCAAAAAGCTCCCGACGTGGTCAAAGCGCTCAAGAACTATATGAAAGAGGGTCGCGTGACAATCAAAACCAATGTTACGGTCAAGCGTCTTCTGACCGAAGGCGGCCGTATTGCGGGTGTGGAGTGCAACGACGGCACATATACTGCTCATAACTATATTGTGGCTACCGGTGGCGCGTCCCACCAAGAAACCGGCTCGACCGGCGACGCCTTTCAATGGCTCAAAGACATTGGACACACTGTAAAAGCACCTAACCCGACCTTGGTACCGCTGCGCGTGGCCGACAGCTGGGTACACAAGCTTTCCGGCACGTCTTTGTCGTTCATGAAAATCACGTTTTATAGCAATGGCAAAAAAGCATTTTCCAAAACAGGCAAACTCTTGTTTACGCATTTTGGGCTTTCGGGTCCGCTGATCTTAAACTCATCCTACGAAGTCGGTGAGTTATTGGAAGATGGCGAGGTCACCGCAAAAATCGATATGTATCCGCACACCGACCTCGGCAGTCTGGAAAAAAATATTCTGTCGGTCATCGATGCCAACAAAAACAAAGACCTGGTCAATGTACTAGACAGCATGGTGCCGCACGGCTTGGACAAAACAATCGCAAGCATGCTGACGCTGCCCGACCCGCACATCAAGGCCCACAGCACTACGGTAGCGCTGCGCAAACAACTGGTACACTTGCTCAAGGGAGCGCCGCTGACAGTGCAAGGCATTATGGGGTTTGACCGCGCAATTATTTCCGACGGTGGGGTTATGCTCAACGAAATTGATACCCGCACCATGCAGTCGCTTAAGTATCCAAACTTGTACTGCACTGGCGACGTACTCAACATCAACCGCCCTTCCGGCGGATATAGTTTGCAGCTGTGCTGGACCACCGGGTTTGTGGCCGGCACTCATGCAGCTACACAGCGCGCGCAATAAGCACGATAGCCAAGATCCCCAATATATCGAGCGCGAATGTCAGGCAGACAAATTGCCACAACTTGATGCGGGAAAGTCCCATCAGCCCAATTCCTATCTCGTCGGGAAATGGCGAAGCGATAATGACTGCGCCTAATACCAGGTAAGCAATGCTGAAGCGGCGTTTTTGCAAAGAGATGTGCCTCTTTCGCAACAGCGAGCGAAACAGAGGTCGCAATTCCTCGAAGACCCTGTCTTTCAAAAAGCGAAACAGAATCAGGTCCCCTATCATGCCGCCAATGCCCGCCGCTGTGGCCAACAAAAATGGATTAAGCGTGTCGGCCAAGTGGACCAACACGATACCAGCTGGCACTACGGTAAAAGTAGATACAAAAAATACGCCGGTGATAGCCGCGCCGATATAACCGAACCCACCAACATAAGTGATGACGGACCGGACCGCTTCGGTATCAGCAACCAGCCATAAAACAATAATGCTTATAAGCACGAGTGTTGTATTTTTATACTTCCACCCGCGAAGACTCTTGCTCATTCCTATCAGTATAGCAGTTATTACATTAGCTCGTGCGGCTGCCATGCAAAAGCATTTCGACAGCATGGTCCATTGAACCCGCTGATGTGACTCCGCCCTCGTTGATAAAGAATATTTCGTCGGCCTCTTCGATTGTATTCAGGCGGTGCGCAATAATAACGCGAGTTGTGGTTGATGGAAGTTTTTTGAGCACCTCTTCGAGCAGCTGTTCTGTCACAGTATCGATGTTAGCCGTGGCCTCGTCCAAAATAAGAAGCTCCGGTTTGCGCAACACCGCGCGGATAAACGCGACAAGCTGGCGCTGCCCCAAGCTCATACTGTCGCTGCTGGTGCCAACTGGTGTCGCGAGCCCTTGGTCAAAACGCTCAAGCAAGTGCCCAAGACCTGCCTCTTGCAGAATATCCATAAGATCTTCGTTTGTTGCACTGGCATATTCGGTACTGCCGTACACCAAGTTGTCGCGCACTGTCCCGCGAAATAGTGTTGGTTCTTGCAAGATAAACCCGATTTTTTGTGAACGCTCTTGTGGTGTATAGGTGCGGATATCGCGGCCATTCAAGAGCACCGTGCCTTCCGTTGGGTCATACAGCCGCGCCATAAGCGAAGCCGTGGTGGTTTTGCCGCCGCCGGTGGGACCGACCAGGGCGTACGTCTTTCCTTTTTCTAATACGATATTGGTGTGGCGCAAAACCTCTTTGCCGTTTTCATATGCAAAGCTGACATTGGCAAACTCGAGCACGCCCTTGGCGTGTGTTGGTTCTTCTGTATGCGGCAACACCTCCATGGTGTTCTCAAGCGCCAACACTTCGGAAATGCGGTCGAGCGACGCAAGTGCAAGTTGGAATGTTGACCAGATGCTGGCGATCTGCCGCAGCGGCATGTAAAAGTTGTTGACGTACAGCAAAAAGCTGATAAGCAGACCGACTGTAAGCTGTCCGGTCCCAATAAGGTAAATACCGTACGAAAGCACGATCATCTGCGCCAAGTTAGAAGCAAAGCCGTACAGCGGCGTAAATATGTTGTTAGCGAGTCCGGCAGAAATCGATGCAGAGAAGTTTTTGGCATTCACTTCTGCAAACTTATTGCGGAAATAGTCGAGACGGTTAAAGGCCACGATTACTTTAAAGTTCGCGAGGCTTTCCTGGATTTCGCCGCTCATGCTGCCGAGCGTACGCAGGCTCTTGAGGTTCGTGCGCTCTATCCACGGCGAAATGAGCTGTGTCACGATCAATATCCCGAGCGCAGGCAAGAGCGCCCCTATGCCCAACTTGACGTTAAGCGCCAAGAGAAATATACCGGCGCCGATGATAACAAAGATGTTGCCGATGAACTGCATGAGTGCCTGCGCAAAAAACTGGTTGAGCTTGTCGGTATCGTTGTTAATGCGAGAAATAAGGTCGCCCGATTTGTTTGCATTAAAGAATGCCAGCGGAAGTTCTGACAGTTTTGTAAAAATCTCATTTCGCAGATTGAACAACACGCGGCGACCCACGCCACCCATCACAGTTGTTTGTATATATCCGGCGCCAAAGGTTATCAGGTAGATACCGAGCAATATGACGGAAAACACCACGATGCCGTTGTAGTCGCCGGTACGGATATAGGTGTCGATAGTATGGCCCACAATGATAGGCCCCACCAAGGTAAGTCCCGAGTTGATGAGTATCGCAATACACGCAAGAATCATGTTTTTGCGCTCTGCAAACATCAAGGGCAGGATCTTTGCAAAGGCCGCGCGCAGCGTCCCCTTTGTCTCGGTGTTTTCGCCTTGGTTAAGCTTGTAGTTCATAGTGGCTGGTGCTTTTTTGAGATTCGTAAATTTGCACGTACTCGGGCGATGTCTTGAGCAGTTGTGCATGGGTGCCGACCGCGAGCACTTCGCCCTCCATGAGCACAATGATCTGGTCGTAGTTTTCTATTGGTGCGATTTTTTGCGTCACAGACACAAGCGTCATGTCCGGATAATTTGCTTCTAGGTTTTTGACTATTTTTTGCTCGGTCTTTTGGTCAACGCGCGCGGTAAAGTCGTCCAGCAGCAGCACCTTCGGGTTAAGAGCCAGGGCGCGCGCCAGCATGATGCGCTGTTTTTGTCCGCCAGAGAGGCTGCTGCCGCGCTCGCTTACCACTGTGTCCAACCCGTCTTGCAGCGTATCAACAAAATCGTGGAGCTCGGCAGTCTCGATTGCCTTCTCCAAGTCTTTGTCTGTCACCGTCGTGCTAAAGGCGATATTTTCGCGCACAGTCAGGTTAAAGATGATGCTGTCTTGGAATACAAACCCGACCTGACTGTGCAGCGATTGTTTGTTGTAGGTTTCGATATCGCAGCTGTCATAGCTGACTGTACCCGTCTCTGGCTTGGTCAGCGCGGTCAATATATACAGCAGCTGTGTCTTGCCTGCCGCAGTCGGGCCGATGATGGCGGTCTTGGTGTTGGGCTTGATAGTAAATGACACATCTTTGAGCGCATACTTTTCGCCAAATTTAACCGACACGTCTTTCACATCGATCAAACCGGTCAGCTCGGCAACCACTACCCCATCGTCTTTTTTGACTGGGGCATTGAGCACTGCAGCAATGCGCGCGTACGAGGCGCTTGCCTGCGCAATGACGTTGCTCATAAATCCGATGATGATGATCGGGAAAATAAGGATTGCCAAGTAACTGTAAAACGCTGTCAGCTCGCCGAGCGTCATAGAGCCCACGATCACGAAGTGCCCGCCGAGCGTCAGCACCGCTAAAGATGCCAAGCTTGCCACAAAGGTAATGGTCGGGATGAGTATGGCAAACATACGCAAGATCCCCATACCGATATTTTTAGAGTTGGTGTTTGCGTCGGTAAATTTCTTGTACTCGACATCTTGGGCGTTCACTACACGGATGAGTGCCGCACCCAAGATGCTTTCGTTGATGACAGCATTGAGCCAGTCGACTGCCTCTTGCGCCTTGGTAAAGAGTTTGCGCACGCGCTGGAGCACGGTATAAAATGTCACGCCGATAATCGGCACCAGCAGGAGCACCACAAGGCCCAGCTTCCAGTTGATCATGAGCAGCAAGACACTTGCGCCAACTATCAAAAACAATGACGACACGATTGACGCGATAGCTTGCGATACGAAAGTTTTAACTGCGTCTGCGTCCGAGGTCAGGTTGGTCAACAATTTGGAAGGCGTCACTTCTTCTATATACACATAATCCTGAACCGATATCTTGGCAGCCGTTTCGTTGCGAAGATCGCGGGCTACGCGTTCCGAAGCATACGTTTGCATCACGCTCTGCAAGTAGGTAAAGATCAGTATCCCAACACCAATAGCAAAGAACTCGAGTGTTGTCGTGAACAGATCAAAACCTCCCTTTGTATAAGAGTCTATCGCGTACGCGATTACTTTGGGGATCACAAGCGCGAGCGCGTTGCTCAGCACAGCAAAGACAACCAAGCCTGTTATCAGGGCACGGTACGGGCGCAAGAGCCCTATGAGCGTTGGAGTAGTTTTTGGTGGCATTAGTTATTATTTCGCCAAGTCTAGCACTTCGTCTATGCGTATTTTGTTAACAAAGTCGTCTACGTGCGACACGAGTATCATTGCGCCTTCAAACTTATCGAGCGCCGAGGCAATAACCGGCAAGTGGCGGAAGTTGATGTGGTTGGTAGGTTCGTCGAGTATCAAGAGGCCGGGGCGGAGCAAAAAGAGACGTGCAAATGCGACCAAACCTTTTTGACCTTCTGACAGATTGCCGATTTTGGTGTTAACCAGCTCGCCGGTAATCAGGAAGCTCGCTGCAGCAGTGCGGATAGTCTCTTCGTAGGGGCGGGCCATCACGGCAGCCAGCTCTTCATACACGGTCTTGTTAAAGTCCATGTTCGAGAAGTCTTGGCGGTAATAACCGACAATGACATCAGGCGCAATGGTCACGCCTTTGGCAGTGCCGTTAGCGATAGACTCCAAGAGCGTGGTCTTACCAATGCCGTTGGGTCCGCGCAGCAACAAGTGCTGGTTTTTGCGCAGATTCACTTTTGCCTTGCGCTCGACTGGCTTGTGATTTTTAAGCACCGAAAATGAGGTAATAACCACCACATCCCCCGTCAGTCCTTCTTGGGCTGGGAGTATAAAGTTGCGGATAGTGCGATCTTCCTTGCGGACGTCCACTTTTTCTTCCTCCAACTCTTCTGCCTTTTCGCGCATGCGCTTTGCCACCATACGCATCTGACCGCCCTTGTTTGCAAAAAAGTTTGCCTTGTCTTTATTTTCCTGGATCTCCTTTGCCAAGAGCGCGTTTTTGCGGTTTTCTTTCTCGATACGGGCAGAGATCTCGGCCACCACGTCAAAGTAGTTACCGACATATTGTTCTACCTTGTGGGTATGCACATCGAGGTACAACACACCTTCTGTAAACGCATTGAGGAATTCGGCATCGTGGGAAATGACCATGAGGGTCTTTTTATACTCCTGCAAAAACTTGGTCAGGTGGGCGATACCGTCGTGGTCGAGGTTGTTGGTCGGTTCGTCCAGCAGCAACAGGTCAGGGTTTTGTATAAGTGCCGACGCCAACAGCAGCCTAGCCTGCTGTCCGCCTGAAAATGTCTTAATCAGTTTATCGTGGTCAGCGGTCAGGTTGACCGTCTCGAGCACCTTGTCGATTCTAGGGTCGATATCGTACACCTTGGTCGGAAACATGTTCTGGAAAAACTCGCGTACAGAAAGTTCCATTTCCTCGCGAGGGATAACTTGGCGCGAGATAGCGATCGAAAGTCCGTGCGCCATTATTATTTTGCCGTCCTCGGGAGTGTGGGCACCGGTCAGCAAACCAAAGAGAGTACTCTTGCCTGCGCCGTTTTGGCCCATGATGGTGATTTTTGATCCTTTGCGCACGGTAATAGACACCTCATGCAAGATGGGCTTTTTGATGCCGAAATCAAACGACACATTTTCAAACCGGACTATTACTTCACCTTGTGACATTTGTCTACCGTACGTTATTTTCGGATAAATTGAAAGTGCACCAATTGTGCAAAATAAAAAGCCGCCCGTAAATAAATCGTGGCGGCTTTTTATTCTACGCGATTATGCGCGTGATACGTTTACAGCGCTTGGGCCTTTTTCACCCTGAGCAACTTCGAAAGTAACTGTGTCACCCTGTTTGAGTTCATCAAACATAACACCGTTAAGATCTTTGGAGTGGAAGAAGAGATCCTTCGCCTCGCCTTCGCGAGAGATGAATCCGAAACCACGATCCGTAAGCGTCTTGATTGTTCCTGTCATATGTTTTTGTTGTTGTTTAGAAACCCGACCCCGTCTCCTAGTCTTCTTTAGACTCCTCTATCATGCCACAGTCGAGTGTATAAGTCCACTAACATGAAGGGGACAGCCAGAAAAGCCTTATTTTACAAGCAATTCTAGCTTACGGGCCCGGGTCCAGCTTTTTATCTCGGCCTCGCGGCGCAAGGCCAGCCCGCGGGTGCCGCACACCTCGGTATATTTCAAAACAACAGGGCGTCGGTTGCGTGTATAGCGTGCGCCAAGCCCCGAAGTGTTGTGCTCGATCACACGTCGCTCTACATCATTGGTCGAGCCGACATACAGCGTCGAGTCTGCGCACATCAATATATAGACAGAGTATGCGTCTGGTTTTGTGGGACCCAGAGACACGCTATTCGCTTACTGTGACGCTGGTAACGATAACCGGATCAAGCGGGCGGTCAGCGCTGTCTGTCGGCACATTGTTGATAGCGGTGACGACATCCATGCCCGAGGTCACCTTGCCGAATACGGTGTATCCCTTGTCGAGGCTGTGGTTGTCTACTGCGTTGATGAAAAATTGGCTGCCCTGGGTATTTGGTCCCGAGTTTGCCATGGCAATAGTGCCAGCTGTATTGCTGTTTGCGCTCGTTACTTCGTCATTGAACTGGTAGCCTGGGCCGCCTGTCCCCCAGCGAGCCTTGGCAGAGTCGTCTTTGGTCAGCGGGTCGCCGCCCTGGTCCATGAACCCTTTGATGACGCGATGGAACTTGGTGCCGTTATAAAAACTTGCGCTCGCGAGCTTGATAAAGTTCGCTACGGTATTAGGCGCTTGCTGCGGGTAAAACTCGAGAGTGATGTCCCCTTTGTTGGTATGTATTGTTGCGTGCATGATTTTTGCAGTATTTACATTAGTAGTGGCTCCGGTCCCGCCCGTTGTCTGCGGCGTCGTTGTCGCAGGCACAATATGATCCCCAAGCGAGTAGGTGTCAACCGCGGTGGCAGGGCCAGGTGCCGATTGATACGCAATAACCCCCGCGGTGACCAGTAGCATCACGCCCACCAACCCAATAAGTATTTTTGTCATAACAGGCAGTATAGCAAATTTACTGATACTGGATAAAAGATGGTTGTGGAGAAAGCTCGAGCAGTTCGGCAGGGGTCAGCATGCGGGTGCTCGGCGCAAGCAGGTCGTTTTTATAGAACAGCTTAAAGCCAGTAAACTGCACCGGTTCCTCGACGACAACGCGCTCGTAGGTGTTGATCTTTTTTGCACCAAATCCCCAGCCGTCCATGTCCATAACCATCTGTACCTCTGGCAGCGGAGTGATTTGTTTATAGTTCGTCACCATATCTTCCGTAAAGCGATGTATGAGCAGTATCTTGGGCGGCAAGTTATTTTCCTGAACGAGCTTTGCCAGATAGTTGGCAGCCCAATTGATATCTTTAGCATCAAGCGTACCGATGACACGCCCCGGCTTCACGCCAGATGTCTGCATAGCAAACTCGGGGTCGAGCGCTAGGTGCACGTTAGGCATCTTTAAATAACTTTCATAGATAGGTACTTCAGTCTGCAGATCGCTGAGCCCAACTTGGACCTCAAGGATCACAATGCCATTAACTTTTTTTGCGAGTTCGAGGGCTATGTCTACCTGGCTATCAGGCATGCGCAGTCGGTACTTGCCGTCTTTGCCAGGACTCCCTTGCGCAGTTATCACAATGTAATCGATCGCTGGCACGACAGGGGTGGTTGGGTCGGCCTCTTCCCAATTCTTGACCTCGGCACGGAGCTTGGCGAGCATTTCCTCTTCAGGATACTGTCCTAAAACCCCCATGCCCTTGGAGTAAAAGTTGCCGTAATATGCAATGATCCGATTAAAGGGCAAAATAGCGCCGACGTTGGGGTATGCCGCTTTGACTGGCCATGGTCCGGTGAGTTTTGGAGTTGTGGTTGCCGTGGAAGTTGCAGTGGTTGACGCAACTTTCGGGACAGGCAAGTTGGCGAGCTGCATCATTTTCGCATCGTATGCTTTTTTATCGAGCGTTGGGGGCGGGATCACAGCCTGTACAATCTTTGTACCCACATCTTTAGTACCAACAACCGCCGAGTTGTACGTAAGAACAAACATGCGGCTGTTACTTGCCGCATATACAACACCAAAGAGCGCACAAAATACAGCAACAACCCCGACAAGTATCAGTGTTATTTCTTTTTTGGACATCGGTTTAGTCTACCACAGTCGGGTGCGGGCTATTCAGGTAGGTTTTTTGACAGTTTGGCGTACACCGCCACCAAACCAAAGAGCAAGCTAATGCACAAAGGCCCTAAAAAGACTCCTGCTGCGCCAAAAAAACCTATGCCGCCAAATACTGACAGAAGGACGATAAGCGGGTGTAGCTGTATGCCATGACTCACGAGACGCGGGCCCAAAAAGTTGTCGATCAGTCCCACCCCTGCCACGCCCCAGACGGTCAGGCCGATACCTGCCCCGGTATTGCCAGTAATAAACAGGTATACAATGCCTGGCACCAACACCAAAGCAGTGCCAACACCCGGGATAAGCGCAGTCATCATAGCCACTACGCCCCACAAAATGCTGTTGGGTATGCCAAACAATGTAAAGCCGATACCGGTAAGCGTTCCTTGGATAAGAGCCACGGTCAGGCTGCCTTTGATGACCGAGTTAACCCCAAGCTGGAGGCGATCGAAGATAGCTGCGTTGTCCTTATTATCAAGCAAACTGATTTCAAAAATTGCTTTCTTGAGTTTGGAGCCGTCGCGCAACATGTAATACAAAGACACGAGGAAGATAACTATACTAAACGCGAGCGATGCTATGCCCGAAAAGACCACCGCAAGGTGTTGGGCCAACCACGAAAGAGCTGTTTTAGCATAAGCGTCTACTGCGGCCGGGATATTAACCGAGGAAAAGCCGGGGAAATGTGCATTAATTTTGTCCTGCGCAAAAGCCGCCACAGTATAGAGGTACGTTTGTCCGCTACCGTCGGAGAGCGAAGCGTAGAGTCCTGTTGCTTCGCGCGCAATCGAAAAACTGAGATACGTCAAAGGCGCCAGAATGCACACCACACCTACCAAGATAGTCAGGAGCGCCGCGACTCCCTCCCACTTAACAAAACGCAAAAGGTGTACATACAAGGGATATAGCACAACGCCAAACACTGCCGCCATAGCAAGCACCACCACAAATGGGCTAAAGATATACCACGCCAAGAGCAAGGCCAGGCCAATAAGTGCCAGCAAAAAATAGGGCTGCAACTTCTTTGAAGTCATATATGTAGTATACACCTCCACTGCGCGGACTATTTCTTTTTATCCTTTTTCGGCTTCTTTTTGTCTTTTTTGTATGCGTCGTTTCCTTTTGACATATACGTATATTCTACACCAATAAATTATTGCTGGTTGTGTGCAGCTTCGAGTTCGGCAATGTTTATCTTTTTCATCTTGAGCATGGCAACCATGACATTGCCTTTTTGTTCGGACGTACCCTTGCTCATCAAGTCTCCCATTGCTGTGGGCACTACTTGCCACGACAGGCCGAATTTGTCGGCAAGCCATCCGCACTGCTGCGCTTCGGGTGCCCCACCTTCTGAAAGTTTGTCCCAATAATAGTCGACTTCCTCCTGGTTTTCACAGCTGATCATAAACGACACCGCTGGCGTGAACTTGAAATGCGGCCCGCCGTTGATTGCCTGGAACTGCTGTCCGTTGAGTTCGAACTCAACAACCATTGCGGTCCCTTCCGGCATGCCGTGCACCTCAAAGCCGTCTTTGGTGTAGTGCGAGACATTCCCTATCTTCGAGTTCTTGAAAACGGATGTATAAAACTGCGCAGCCTCTTCTGCTTGTTTATCGAACCACAAAAATGGGGTTATTTTTTGCATATGCCTACAGTATAGCAAATCGGGGTTTTTATTCGCCCCAATTAAACGGCGCGTTGTTGCCGTTAGGAATTGGCGAGCAGTTGATCGCCGAATCACCTTCACCTAAAGTAATAGTCTCACCAGATGCAGTGAATACGATACCACCGCCTTCATAGCGATTGTTGGTGCTCGTTGCAATACTGCTGAGCGTCGTTGTAGGCGGATATGCGCCACCGATTGGCGCCACAGTGATTGTTGCCATATCGCCCGACGGTGTCATAGACAACTGCACATGTTCATCGCACTCATACGCGTATGTTCCCTGATTTTGAGAAGATGTTGTAACAACCTCGAGCGTCGGCTTAGGACGCGAATACACATACCATCCGCCGCCGGCAATGGCGACCAAGATAATTACGATCAATGTTTTTTTCATATAAAGAAAATGTATTAGTATATTACGGCGTGACCACAAACCAGACACCTCCTACATTTTGACCAGTGGTGTCGCCCACATTTTTATCATTGATCCAGAAGTACAAAGGCATATCGTTGTACGTCACCTGGAGCTTGCCGTCGGCACGCGCAATGCTGCCAACCTTGCCCGTTACCCCTGCTTGGATATTTGAGAGCGCGTCAGTCGAGCCGACAATATATGGCGGCCACTTTACCGCACAATCACCCGAACAGTTCGATACGCCTGGAGTGTCTTTGGTGTACTTGTAGAGCGTCATGGCGTTTGAAGCCACCAGATATGTGCCGAGCTTTGCATCCGTGTTGACACCCAACAGCAAATTGCCTGGTTGGTAGTCTGACCCCGTTGGGTTATTCGTTGTTGTTGTCTGACCGGTAGGCGTTGTGTCAGTCGGAGCCGCCATGTTTCCTTGCGACCACCAGTACCATCCGCCCGCAACCACCACTATCGCTACTATCACCGCGACCAATGTAGATGTTTTCATAAGATAATCTTAGTATATAAGTGACCTGGCATAAGTATACCAAATAAAAAAAACTGCCGTTCGCTTTCGCTACTTGGCAGTTATTAAGTCGTCCAACTCCAGGACAGATATCCACACGCTCTCGGCACAGGTAGGTATTTGGCGCAGCTCGTCCACCGCCCTGTTTTGCAGGAGGCGAAATGCGCCATCGAAACCCGCCACCGCGACTGGCTTCAAATTCTTTATCCTTATGAGCAACTCGTGCGACGCAAGAGGCAAACACTTCTCCTCAAAAGCAGACAGGTCCGCTTTTTGCTCACGCGCTTGTGTGTATTTTTGCGTGAAGCGGCTCATCGTGTTTTTTTCGTCGAAAAACCTGACGACGGTGGTTGTTCGAGGACGCTTGTCTTTATCCATCAGTATACATTCGAGCGCCTCATGAAGGCTCCCTTTACACTCTACACGCAGCTCCGCACACGTAGCCGTAAATTCTCGGCTGGGGTGGGTAAATTCCGCCTGCACTATTTTGGACATATAGCCTCCCTGGTTAAAACCTTCTTTCGATATCGTAACCTTACGCTGTGTTGCTGTAAAGTATGAGGTTGGCTATTGCGCCCATTCGATACATCATTTTTGATTGGATACTTATATGATATGGTTTTTTAAGATGGACATAGGGGATTCTTATGGAAATAGCTGCAGTTGCAGAGTCTAAACGTGCAGGGCGCTATATTGTCGTGCGCGGCATCAGCAAAGTCGCCGACTATTCGGTGGTGGCCATTTTTGTCTATATTCTAGGCTTCGAGTGGATCGCAGGCGCGTACCTGTGCGGCAAAGTGCTCGACCTTATGGTCGACTTTGCTGGACAAAAACTGTGGGCATTTACCAACCCCGACATGCGCATGCTTGAATTGTTGCGCGAACTTGTCGGATATCTCGCTGTACGGTGCGGCAATTTTGCCGCTTCTACAGGCACCATATATATCTTGTACAACGAGCTCGGCTTTCCTCTCTGGGCAACTGGGGCGGTTATCATAGCCGTATTCGTGCCGATTTCTTTCGGCTTGTACCGGCTTTTGTTTGTCGGTTCGCTCAACGATCTGTTCATGCTCTTGCGTTTACGCAAAGCCCTCTCCACATGAGAGGGCTTTTTTATTTAGTATAAAAAAGCGCCCCTTAATGGGGCGCTTGTGCTCTATTCTCCAACTGCGTGAGGAGCTTTTCAAACTCTTTAGGAATAGGTGGATTTAGTTTGTCCTCCCATTCGGTAACGATCTCCGTCGAGCCGTTGTTGTCCATAAGACTTTTTACTGAATCCAACCACGGACGCTTTGGGAGATTTACGCCACACAACGTAATATGGGCCGCTGTCCGTATACCTACATAGGAAGAAGACTCGTAATCTTCCCATCCTGGCCTTACTTCAGGGTCATGACCCCACAGACCTTTCCAGGAAAACATAGGAAATACTTGACTCGGTTTTACATCTTCGATGCCACCCTCTTCTTTTAGGCAGCGAATGAAAGTATAAATAGGATCTTCGCCCTTAATGAGAGTTTCGCTCAAGCTCACAGCGTTGTGTTTTACGGTATGGCGGCCATTTACGATCCTATAACGCTCTCGTAAAAGATATCGCTGATTCTCAGCGAACACCACACCCTTTACGGTCAACGCAAACCGCCATACCCTACTTTTGTGATAATAGAGCATTGCTTCCTTATTGTTACATTCTTCAAAAAGTTGGTGGAGCTTTTTAACACTTACCTTGTCGAAATTCTTTACATCAATCCCGCAGTCCCTTAGACGGATAATCATTCCGTCTAGAGTTGTGAATTGAAGTTCGACCCACATCGCTCACCTACCATTGATAGAGGACTTTTCTGGTCCTATTGAACAACAAATGTACCTACAGCGCAACTCGTTATGGCTGAGGTAGAATTTTGCGCAATTCCTCAACACCAACCGGCTTTACTAGATAACTATCAAACACTGTCGAGTCGCCGTATAGATTATTGATATCTTTTTCTCCATATCCAGAAAGCGCCACGATTTTACCGGCAAACTTTTTTTCGCGCAGCGCAATGGCAACCTCGCGGCCGTTCATGCCCGGCATGTTCACATCGAGGATAGCGACATCGGGGCGCAGGTCCAGCGCCAATTTTCGCGCAGAGTTGCCATCATAGGCGTAAGCTACCCGATACGTCATAATCTCGAGCAAGCGGCCCAATGCACCCGCTGCCGCGTCGTTGTCGTCTGCAACAAGAATGAGCTTGCCTGCCCCAGGCTTGGAGCGCGGATACATTACTGGAGTATCGCGGCCTTCTTGACCATCGACTTTGCCTGATTCTTTAGAAAGCGGCAAAGATACAGTAAATGTACTGCCTTTATTCAACCCGTCGCTGTGTGCCCGTATCGAACCGTCGTGGAGCTCGACAAAGTGTTTGACGACAGCAAGTCCGATACCGAGCCCTTCTATTTTACGCGGGCCGGTATATACCTGCCGGAAGGGCGTAAAGATATCTTCGAATGTTTCTGGGGCAAGTCCTACGCCGGTGTCCCGGACTTCTACAAAAGCACGATTATTTTCGCTCCATACACGCACATATATTGTATCTCCAGCACTTGAATATTTTGATGCATTAGAAAGCAGATTGGAAAATACTTGTTCCATGCGTACACGGTCTGCCGATACCCACAGGGGCGTATCTGTCCCCTGGACGTGTATTTTTTGATGCCTCTCGAGCCGCGAGTGTTCTATGGATTGGACAGCAGTATTAACTACTTCAGGCAAATTGAGCAGAGTTTTTTCAATTGCTACCTTGCCCTCGATGATACGCGAAACATCGAGCAAGTCTTCGAGCAGACGTTTGACGCTGTCCATGCGGCTAGACATGACATCAAGAGCTTCGGCCTCTTCTTCATCACGGGCACCCTTGAGTTTGAGGAGCTCGATTGTGGACACCACAGGTGCCAGCGGGTTGCGTATCTCATGCGCCAAGACCGCAATAAAATCCTCGCGGGCTTTGGACTCCCCGCTGAGCCGCGCAAGGGCATTTTGCAAGTTCGACATCTGTGACAAAAGCAGGTTCCTGCTGGTGCGGCGGTCCTCTTCCTGTGCAGCAACGATAAGAAACACCACTGCGGCCATGCTCATAAGCCATTCAAGCCGTAAAAACTCTGCAATTGGCGTGTGCTCAATATACATACCTCCGACCACAAGCCAGGTGGTGATAACAAGTGCCAGCGTCACAAATCGGGGACGCAAACGCAGCGCGATCCAGAAAAATGGAAAGATGAGCAGGTACGCCACTGAAACTCCGTTGATGGTCTGTATCTGTTCTATAAATGCTGCCGAACCAATAAGGAACACGAGGATCAGCACGCTCACACTTTCGATAAACTCTGACGCTGCACGTGCAAACCTCGGCTTTGCCCACCATCGCAACAAAAATGGCACTCCAACAAGCAAGGATAGCAAAGCTCCTGAATATACCTGATACGCCGCGAGTAACCCGAGCTGCGTAGCACTACCCATATGTACAAGAGTGTGCACAATAAGTCCCACACAAGACACGATAGCGGCCATTGCAATGGTATAGAGCGCGTCGCTTTTATGCCTGTAAATCGGATCTACTGCCCAGAAACTCAACAGCTTGGCGCCGAGCACTGCTTGGCCAGCCAGCAGCATCGAGTCAATAAAAAGCTGCGGCAGCAACACCCCTGCAACAGCCTCGCTTGCAGCAACCACGACAGCGACTAGAAACCACAGACGTAATTCTGCAAAAAATAATATACAGACGGCAAAAGGCAGTGCTAGGTCGATAAAGCCGTAGCTCGGGAAAAAATGTATGCTTACCCAGTGTGCAAGCCCGCAGACCAAAAGCGCGAGGCCAACTTGGAGCCAATATCGCTTTGTCGAAATTCGCTTAAATGAGGTTGAGGTTGCCATAACTCACAGAACCCAGCCCTGGGCCATGTAGTGGCATGTTACAACAAAAGGTCTAAAAGTCGAGTCATCTGCTTTTTTTATAATGCTTGAGGTACGCCACGATAATAAAGCTGATGATGACCATCAAAAACCACGAGGTGATTTTTTGGGTCGAAACCACATTCCAGGTATGAATCTGGTCGGGGTACTTCCATGCGCCCAAAAAAGTCGAGATATTTTCTGCTACCCAGATAAAAAATGCGATGAGCATAAAAGCGATATTCATGTGCATCCACCGCCGAGGCTTGGTTACTGTAAAGTACACGCGCGTTTTCCAAAACAA
The DNA here is from genome assembly GCA_028286785.1 of Candidatus Adlerbacteria bacterium. Lineage (GTDB taxonomy): Bacteria > Patescibacteriota > Minisyncoccia > Phycocordibacterales > SBAW01 > GWA1-54-10. The sequence goes on along the minus strand of JAQBQX010000036.1, from coordinate 1,747 downwards.
GGCAAACACTCCAACAATCAAAAAAAGGCGGAAGTCGTATATATAGTGGTTGGTAAAAAAGTTAAGGTATATGAGCACGCACAAAATAATGCTCAACACGTAACTATGGTAGTTGTGCAGTTCCAGTTTAAAGATTTTCCATGCTTGGCTGATATAGCTCCCCACCGCCGCGTACATAAATCCGCTGTATAGCGGCACGGTGCCGATTTTAAAGAAGGCATCTTCCGGATAGCTCCATGAGCCGATAACCGGGTTTGTTTTATACATCTCCAACATCAGGCCAACAATGTGGAACAGGAAAATTGTTTTGACCTCGTCTTTGGTTTCAAGGCCGGTGAAGTACATCACTGCTTGGATAGCCACTGCCGCAACAAATATAAAGTCGTACCGCGCCATGCCAAACAAGGAGACATGGTTCGATACGAACAAAAGCACGAAAAACGAGCCCGCAAACAATGACGCTTGCGCCTCCTTGAGCCCAAACACTATAAATTCGTGTATGCCCGATAGCAACCGCTGCATTAGCGAGTTAGGTACAGACCTGCCGCCACTAACACCATAGCGCAGACTGCAAACGCGGCGAGGGTTTTTAGGAAGAGGTCTACAGCCTTTTTCTTTTCTCCATCAAGAAATAGCTGGAGAGGCTGGTACAAAAATATATAACTCATGACCGAGGCAGAAAACACAAACAGCGACAGCATCGCAATCGGGATGAACACGCTTGGCTCCTTGATCATAAGTGCCGGAGAGTAAAAAAGACCAGAAACGACCAGTACTATATATAGGAGTCCGGCGAGGGCGTTTATGATCGGGCTTTTAGTCATAATGCTTATAACTGGCGAACTAGTAAAAGGTTCCCTCAAAGAAAATATTACGGGCGGCGCTTTCCTGCCGCAAGCATGGTGCAAACTTTTTGGACCCGGACTGCACGGGCTTCCGATTCTTTTGCCAATTCTATCCAATTACTAAAGTCTCTACGCTCGTTTGGAGTCAGACCTTTCCACTGCTCTTTTGCTTTAGCATTTGTGTTGAGGGCTTTATACAGATTCATGGGCACGATTGCAAAGCAGCACGGGCGGCGTTTGCCAGAGACTAACCTGCTGCCGATAGTCTCTACCCGGCGCTTGCGGGTTTCAGCTTGCTTGGCTGTCTCTACCCAACTGATCCAGTCCCTGCGCGCAAGCGGCGTAAGGTCCTTCCACAGTGTCTGAACCTTGGCAGAAGCCGCAAGCGCCCTGCGAAGATCGGTTGGCACTTTGGACTCGATAAATTGGACTGACATGCCGTAATTATATTACTTCCGCAGGATCTTCTCCATTGCCTTTCCCTTTGCCAACTCATCGATTAATTTATCTAGGTAGCGGATTTCCCGCATAGTTGGCTCTTTGATATCTTCTACCCGGACACCGCACACTACACCTTTGATCAAAGCCCGCGATGGATTCAACTGCGGGGCATCCGCAAAGAAGGTCTCAAAGTCTGTCTGTTTTTTCAGATGAGCTTCTAGCTGTTTCTGGCTATACCCTGTTAACCAATGAATGACTTCATCGACCTCTTTTTTCGTGCGTCCTTTTTTCTCTACCTTAGTAATATACAGCGGGTATACCCTTGCAACACTCATTGTATATAGCCGATGTTTTGTAATCATAATTAATCTAAATATTTTTTCATCTCTTCAGCGGCTTCTTTTGCCGTGTCGTTGTCTTCGTCGCTGATAAGGCCCTGCTGCATTTTCGCCAGGACTGCA
>JAQBQX010000031.1 GCA_028286785.1 Candidatus Adlerbacteria bacterium | reverse complement strand
AGTGTTCCTAGAGATAGATTTTTTGGGTTTGAGATGCATAGTGTATCTCCCTAGTGCGCAGCATAATACAACACAGTTCACACAAGCTCCCCAGCAATGGCGGAGCTTAATCTTTTCTTATTCCGCCTTGGCTTTACGGGCGAAGCCGCGCTTTTTCTTCTCTTCTTTCAAGATCTCCAGTGCGCGCTGGAGAGTAATTTTGTAAACGTCGTCTGTCTTAAGCGAGCGGAAGTCGGGCTTGGGTTTAGTGGTGTGCGCAATGTACGGCCCAAAGCGCCCTACGTTGGCGATGATATTTTCGCCGGTCTCTGGGTGGGTGCCCAATGTGCGGGGGAGCGAAAGGTACTTCAGCGCCTCTTCAAGAGTCACCTCTGTCGGCTCTTTGCCTTTTGGCAAAGATGCACGGTGGGGCTTGGCAAGTGCAGGAGCTTTTTTGGCACCCTTAACTTTTGGCACTTTTTTAACTGGTGCGCCAACTTGCACATACGGGCCAAAGCGGCCGGTCAATATATAAATGTTCTCGCCCGTTTCTGGATACACGCCAACAGGTGGAGGCGGTTCGTCAGAAATGACATCGCCCACTTCGGTGCGTGCGCCTGTACAGTCTGGGAAGCGCTCACACGACATAAACTTGCCTTGGCGCGAAAGCTTGAACACCATCGGAGAGCCGCAGATAGGGCAGGTAAACTCGGCAGGTGCTGGGCCTAGGTCGGTGATTTTGCCCGCGACTTTGTCGCGCTCTTTTACCACTTTGAGGAACGGCGTATAAAATTCTTTGAGTGTCTTTGCGTACTCGCGCTTGCCTTCGGCAATATCGTCGAGCTGGTCTTCCATGTCGGCAGTAAAGGTATCCGAAATATAATCGGCAAAGTTATCTTCAAGAAAAGTAGAGACAACGTCACCGGTGTCTGTCGGGATAAGCGAGCGGCCTTCCTTGAGCACGTATCCGCGGTCTGCAAGCGTCTTCATGATAGACGCGTATGTAGAAGGGCGACCAATGCCGCGCTTTTCAAGCTCTTTGATCAAACCCGCTTCCGAGTATCGGGCAGGCGGCTGAGTCTGTTTTGCTTCGTCATGCATTTCAACCAAGTCGAGCGCCTCGTCAGCAATGACTTTCGGCACCTCGGTATCTTCGCCACGGGCGTCGGGGTCGGCAGCCAGCCATCCTTGTACTAACACACGCGAACCGTTGATAGAAAAATTCGGAATAGTTTCGCCCTTGATATTGGTAAGCACTTTGGTGCGCAGCATTTTTGCATCGATCATCTGCGACGCGACAGTGCGCTGCCAAATAAGCTGGTAGAGTTTTTTCTGGTCGTCGTTAGCGCCCGCCTTCAGGCTTGCTGCGTGGGTCGGGCGGATAGCTTCGTGGGCTTCCTGCGCGTTTTTGCTTTTGGTCTTGTAGTCCTGGCGAGAGTACATCTCGGCGCCGAACTGTTTGGTCACAGTTTTTTCGATATCAGCGTGCGCTTGGACGCCAAGGTTGGTCGAGTCGGTGCGCATGTATGTAATGTGACCCGCTTCGTACAGCTTTTGGGCAACACCCATGGTGCGGCTTGGCGCAAAGCCCAGGCGCGAGCTCGCGGTCTGCTGCAAGGTCGATGTAGTAAATGGAGCATTCGGTTTACGCGAGACTTCGGTCTCTTTCACATCTACGACAAACCAGTCGCCTTTGTTTCCTTTGGCTAAAATATCATCAACAACTTTTTTGTCGCGAGGCTCATCCTCGCATACGACAGTAAACCCGATACCTGTCTTGTTTTTGACGTCAGCAGAAATAACCCAGTAGTCCTCGGGTATGAAGGCGCGGATCTCGCGTTCGCGCTCCATGATGATGCGCAGTGCTGGCGACTGCACGCGGCCAGCCGAAAGGCCATAGCGGACCTTTTTCCAGATCAGGCCGGAAAGGTCGTAACCCACCAGGCGGTCCAACACGCGACGTGCTTCTTGCGCAAAGCGGAGGTTGTCGTCGATCTTGCGAGGGTGGGCAAGTGCCTCGGCAATAGCCTCTTTGGTGATTTCGTGAAATACGATGCGCTCGGGCTTTTTGAGCTTTAGTTCCTCGGCAATGTGCCATGCGATAGCTTCGCCTTCGCGGTCGGGGTCGGTCGCGAGTATGACCTCGTCGGCGCGCTTAGCGAGCGTCTTGAGGTTGGCAATGACTTCCATCTTATTGGCGACCACTTCGTAATGGGGGACAAAGCCGCCTGGGATGTCGATGGCTTTTTTGTTGGACTTGGGCAGGTCGCGTACGTGTCCCACAGAGGCTCGCACGACAAAATCGTTGGCCGAGTCGATATCTTTGAGATACTTCTCGATTGTTTTGGCTTTTGCCGGTGACTCAACAATAACTAACTTCATATATATATAGACAGTGTATCAACAAATACAACGTATGACGAAATTATGCAAATGAAAGCTCAGCAGTTATGCCCGCTCGACTTTGCCCATACGCTCGGATATCAACCCCCGGATTAAGAGGGACGACAGTGCAATGTTTGCCTGTTGCGCACTTAACTCGGTGCGCTCTAATAGCTCATCTTTCACCAACGCTTCTGTCAGCGCGTTCAAAATCAATGCCTCAGGTTCAGTTAAGTCCATCGGCAATTCCTTCTGTTTCTGTTCTACTTTCAAACCGAGTGCTTCCAAAATGTCATCGCTGTGGCGCACCAGCAAGGCGCCTTCGCGGATAAGCCGGTTAGTGCCGGTGCCACCTTCCCGTCCGATCTCGTGCGGCACCGCCATAACGTCGCGGTTATAGTCCAATGCCAGGCGTACAGTAATGAGCGTGCCGGATTTTTCGCTGGCTTCGATCACGAGTGTCGCTTTGCTCATGGCCGCCATCACACGGTTACGTTGCGGGAAGGAATATATCGCAGCCTTCCAGGGCGTTTTATTTTCAGAAAGTAATGCGCCGCCTTGCGCGAGTATGCGCTTGGCCAACGGGAAGTTGCTCGCCGGGTACAAACTTGCATCGTCGCAGCTAGACGGCAGTACTGCAATTGTTGGGAGCCCGACATCAAGGGCTGCTCTGTGCGCCTCGCTGTCGGTGCCCAGCGCCATGCCTGACACAATCGCTATTGGGGCATGGGCCAGTCCTGCAATTAAAGACGCGGTCACGCGCTTGCCGTACGCAGATACAGCGCGTGAGCCAACCACGCACAATAATATACGGTCGGGCGATGGAAGTGTGCCGCGGACATATAACCGCTTAGGTGCGTCGGGTACTTCGCGCAAAAGGGCAGGGAACTCTGCCTGATCCAGTTGGCGGATTGGCCATTGTTCAATATTGCTGCGCATTGTACTATCTATTGTACATAGTCTTTTATGCTTGATATTACCTTTATCCGCGAGAACCCGGACGTCGTCCGCGCCGCTTTAAAAAATAAGAATAGGGAAGGCACGGTCGACCTCGACCGTGTGCTGGTGCTTGCCGACGAGCGTAAAATGCTCGCGGGCCAGGTGGCTGAAATCAACCGCCAGCGTGGCGTTGCTGCAGATGCGCGCGACGCAGATGCCGGCCGCAAACTCAAGGACGACCTCAAGGCAGCCGAGGAACGCCAGCAGGCAGTCGAAAAAGAGCTGGTCGCGATGCTGATCAAGATCCCCAACATCCCGAGCGTGGATACGCCGGTTGGTCCAGACGAGTCGGGCAACGTTGTGGTGCGCGAGTGGGGTGACATACCGACATTCAGCTTTGCACCAAAAGCACACTGGGACATCGGCCGCGACCTTGGCATTATCGATAGCGAAAAAGCTGCCGAAGTGTCGGGTGCACGATTTACATATCTTAAGGGAGACTTGGCGCTCATGCAGTTTGCGCTTATCCAATTTGCGATGAGCGTCCTCACTAGCCAAAGTGAACTTGAAAAAGTAATAGCAGAGGCAGGGCTGACCGCAGTACCAAAACCATTTGTGCCTGTCATTGTGCCTGTCATGATCAAAAAGCCGGTGCAGGTGCGCATGGCACGCTTCATGACTCCCGAAGAGCACTACCTTTTCCCCGAAGATGACATGATGCTCGTCGGTTCGGCTGAACATACTCTGGGCCCGCTCCATATGGACGAGACAATCACAGAAGACCGCTTGCCGCTGCGTTATGTCGGATACTCGACTGCGTTTCGCCGCGAGGCAGGTAGCTATGGCAAAGACACTAAAGGTATCTTGCGCCAGCACCAATTTGATAAAATAGAAGTAGAAAGCTTTGCGAAGCCAGAAGACGGCCGTGTCGAGCAGGACTTTTTGGTGGCAGTGCAGGAATATCTGATGCGCCAGCTCAAGTTGCCGCACCGCAGCGTGCTTATCTGCACCGGGGACATGGGCTTTCCTGACATGCGCCAGATAGACATCGAAACATGGATGCCTGGCCAGGATACCTACCGCGAAACCCACAGCTCCGACTATGTCGGCGGCTTCCAGGCACGACGCCTCAATACAAAAGTTAAACGCGCAGACGGCAGCAATGAGCCAGTGCATATGAACGACGCGACGATCTTTGCTATCGGCCGCACACTTATCGCAATTTTGGAAAACTATCAGCAAGAAGATGGAACTGTCGCAGTCCCTGAAGTGCTTCGCCCGTTTATGGCAGGTAAAGCAAAAATAGAAAAGGTTATACTGTAGTCATGAGTCAAAGGGTCCAGCTGCCAGAGTCTCGCGTGCGCGCAAACCGCATGCGGCGCCGCAAGCGCATCACCATCGCTGTTATTGCAGCGGTACTTGTTGTCTGCGGGTCGGTAATCGGCTCGACCTGGCTGCCGCAGTGGCGCATAGTCGATGTAGATATTTCCGGAACGCAGTCGGTCGCAACTTCAACCATTGCCAAGTACGTGCACGAGCAGCTGCAGGGAACATACGCACTGGTGTTTCCGCGCAACAACGTGCTTTTGTTCAGTAAAAGCAAACTGGCAGCAGACATCCCTGTCGAGATCCCCACCATCAAAAAAGCTACGGTGAGTATTGAAAACCTCCACACGCTTGGTATCAGTGTCGTCGAGCGCGGGCCGGTCGCTGTCTGGTGCGGCTCTGTGCCAGCCGAGCAGGCACCTTGCTACTTGCTTGATGCGACTGGTTCGGCCTATGCGCTGTCCGCCGATTATTCCGGAGATGTCTACGTGCATTATTTCGGCAGCACTACGTTGGGCACACTGCCGTACCAATACCTGACACCTGTGCAATTTGAAACTCTGACAGCTCTGGCTACAACTCTCAATCAAAAGACAGGGGGTAGTATCGTGACCGCGGTTGCGGTGTCGGACTCAGACGACGTTACTGCCACCTTTAGCAACGGCTTTAATCTTATGTTTACTCTCATGCAAGACCCGGCAGATGTGGTAAGCCGTTTTGCGCTTGCGCAAACCTCGGGCGCGTTTAATAACCGCACCCTTGGCAGCTTTGAGTATCTCGACCTGCGCTTTGGCGACAAGTTGTACTACAAACTCAAAGGCGGTATGGTGGCATCATCCACCCCGGCAACCGGCACGGGTCAAGCAGCAACGACAACCGTTCAATAATTATGAAAAACTCCAATAATAATTTCTGGGCAGATCTGCCCCGACCATTTTTTGTGCTTGCGCCCTTGGCCAACGTCACCGACGCGGCTTTTCGCCGATTGATCGCAAAGTATTCCAAGCCCCACGGCCCGGCTGTTTTTTATACCGAGTTTGTATCGGCCGACGGTTTGGCTTTTGCCGATGAAGAGGGTAGGGCCAAGCTCATGCGCGACCTTGTGTTTACTGATGCAGAGCGTCCGATTGTTGCACAGTTTTTTACGTCTAATCCTGACACTATGGAAAAGGCTGCGCGTCTGGCGCAAGAGCTCGGCTTTGACGGTGTGGACATCAATATGGGTTGCCCGGACAAATCGATAGAGAAGCAGGGTGCGGGCGCTGCCCTCATCAAAAATCCATCCTTGGCAGTCAAAATTATAGAGGCAGCCAAACGAGGTGCTCCAAACCTGCCTGTGTCGGTTAAAACCCGCTTGGGATACAACACAGACGTATTGGAAGAGTGGCTGCCGGTAATCATCAAGGCGGAACCTGCTGCGATTGTGCTCCACGCACGAACCCGCAAAGACATGTCCAAAGTCCCCGCCCGGTGGGAAAGGGTTGCGCGCGCAATCGAGATCCGCGACAGTTTGGGCTACAGCATGCCTATTTTGGGCAATGGCGATGCGGCCGATATCGCGGATGCGCGTGCACGTGCAAGCGAGGCAGGCGCGGACGGGGCCATGTTGGGGCGTGCGATATTTGGCAGGCCGTGGCTCTTTGACGAAAACCATACACCGACAATCGCCGAGCGGCTGCAGGTAGCGGTTGAACACACCTTTTTGTTCGAAAAACTGTTAGGGGATATCAAAAGCTTTGCTATCATGAAGAAGCACTTCAAAGCTTATGTCGAAGGTTTTGACGGTGCAAGAGAGCTGCGCGCGGAGCTCATGGAGACCCACAGCGCAGCAGAGGTCGAAGCTAGTATTACCCGCTTTCTTTCGCAACATACTCTATGACAGAAGTAGTGCATGCGGACATCTTTTTCTTCATTACCGCTGTTGCGGTGATGGTGCTGTCGGTTTTGCTTGGTGTCGCACTGTACTATGTTATCGGTATCGTACGGGAGGTGCGGGCAGTTATGATACAGGTGCGTCACGCGAGCGAAAATATTACTCGCGATATCGATGCGCTTCGCGCCAACCTCAAAAGTGAGGGTCAGCGCGGCAAAGCAATTGTCGACCTGGTGCTTGGTTTTATATCGCACAAACTGCATGTGCCTGTGCAGCGCAAAAAACCGGCAACCAGGGTCAAAGTAAGTACAGCCGAACCGGTTTCGGAAGATCAGTAAGAATTATACAAGTAAATAATACGGGCTCCGTCGCGCCCAAAGGACGATTGCGCGACGTGATCTCGTCAAGATCAATGGCAACAAATAAATCAGCACAAACAACAGCGGTAGTAGGCGCAGGGTTGGCAGCAGCTGCCGCAGCCGCTGCAGCAGCATATTGGTTGTACGGTGCAAAAGACGCGCCCAAGCACCGCAAGTTGGCGCGCAGCTGGATGCTCAAGGCTCGCGCAGAAGTTTTGGATGCGGTAGAAAAGGTGCAGGATATCGACAAGTCAAAGTACTTGGCGATTGTCGACGATGTTGTCGGCCGCTACTCTAAGTCGGCAGGTGCGACAACAGCCGAGATGTCAAAATTGGTAAAGGACCTGCGCGGCGCATGGGCGCACATGCAGGCAGTCACCAAAAAGCCAGCTAAGAAGGCTGCAAAGACAGCAAAAAAAGCGGCTCCTAAAAAAGCAGCAAAAAAGGGCGGCAAGAAATAAACAACCTCATAGTATTAACAGAAAAGCTTCTGCGGTGTATACTCTCCGCAGGAGCTTTTTGTTATGGAATGGAGGTTGAAATGAGTAAACCTATCAACCAAGAAAGGATTAGGATTGCCGCTCGGGTGCTGCAGACAGAATATATGCCGGTCACTGTAAAAGCGTTGTCAGAAATGACAGGGTACAATCATTCTCGCCTTTTTAACTTTGTTAACAACCGCTCCGATTTAAAAAAACATATCGGAGTTACTATGCCGTCATTAGTCAAAAAGAAGCCAGCCTAAGGCTGATGCAGTCTATACCCCTCAACTTTGGTTGAGGGATTTTTTATGCAATAAAAAAGCCGCGATTAGATCGCGGCGTAGACTTTTTGCTCAATCCCGTCAGGTCCTATTATGCTATGGCGGAACACAAACTTGGTCCCGCACATCTCCAGATCGAACGCTGGCTCCTGAAGCACAATAGGTAGAGGTGCCAGCAGGAGGGCGGGGGCAACCTTGGGCACAACAATCTTTCTTATCAGATTCGGCGCAGGTTTTGGAGTCGGTAGCGCCCGGACACGAGGTGGAGGAGCCAAGGCCAGAACATTCTGAACTGACCTTCCAATACCTGCTGGTATACGATTGCCGTCAAGCAACTGATGTAGAGATTCACGAGCTCGATGGACGCGGCTTTTAATAGTGCCGAGCGCAACTCCTAAACGCTTTGCGGATTCTTCATATGAGATTCCCTCAAAAGAGATGAGATACAGTATCTCTTTATGTTCAGGTCCTAAAGCATTGAACAGTTCCAGAAAATCACCGAACTCCACAAAAGATTGCTGTGTTGCAGGCCTGCTTACTTGCCCCGCATACACACCATCCGGGTCTTCAGCTTCGTGCCTTTTCTTGCGGAAGTCGGAAAAATACTGATTCCGCAAGATAGTGGTGAGCCATGCCCTGAAGTTGGTGCCTTCTTGGAATAGGTGGCTTGATTTAAGTGCCTTGAACATCGTCTCTTGGACAAGGTCCTCAGACGCACTCTCGTTTTTGCTCAGAGATAAGGCAAATGACTTCAAGTACCGTCTTTCCGCTATCAAGCGGTCTCCAAATTCTTTGCTCGCTGCCATATGACCCCTCGCAATATCCTTCTGAGCAAGTTATACCATTGTTGTAAAAGGAGGGCAAAGTAGTATAGTTGTCTCGGCAGATCATCAACAGGAGGGCATCATGCCGGAGATAACAGCCGCGACGCTCTCGATGTTTGAGAACGTTCATCAGGAAGACCGGGTCCTTGCCCGGATGTGCGCAGAAGGCAAAGAAATCGGCGACCTCGTCGCCTTTCTTGGCGGAAATGGCGGAAAACCGAATCAGCTCGGTGAACGCCTCGACGCTCTTGCCCACAAGCTCTTACTTCCAGTCATGAACGGCTATCCTGCAAAAATGCAGGTGGCCGGCGATGTGTATAATGCGTATCTGCATAGCAGGAACTTGCCAGTTGTGCAGCCACGTCCGACAGTGCCGAATTTGGTTGCTGTGCGGTCATCCGAACCGGCTTCGGAAACGAAGGTCACGAAAGAGACGTTGCTCCCAACGCTGGACGAGCTTGTGGAGAAAATAAAAAATCTGAAGCCGAAGTTACAAGAGACAGTATTTCTTGTCTCAAAATCGGGACGCGGGCAGCGCGCTGCTGTTGCAAAAACACTGGGAGTGACCACAGTCACTGTCTATAACAGGATGTCGGCCGTCGTCGAGACATGCGGATTGAGTTCGGTAGGTATGTCACGCGCGAGGCACCTTTTGAACCAAGCATGTGTGCGGTACAAGGCGCTGGATGAAGAAAAATTTCATCGTCCTTCGCCCCAAATCGCTCCCAAGCCGCATGTTGTGCCGGCCCAGCTTCACAGTGTGGAAATTGAACCGGCTTCGGCCTCCAAACCCGAAGCGATGCCTCTGGCATTGTCCGCAGCGGCGGAACCTCAATCCACGACCCCTTCAGTCGTGGCTCCTGCCTTGCATGTTCCTCAGCCTGCTGCGGCCCCTATGCCGTTGCATAGCTTTGGATCTGGTGTGGTGCTGACGCTCCCGCCGAATACTCTCAATGTTGATATAGTAGCCGGTACCTTTAACAACGGTGCCCCGGCCCCTGATATCGCAAGGGAGGTGCGGGCGCGCAAAGACCGCGGGCTCAAGCCCACGTTCTTGGTGCTCTCGCCCCGGATCGACGACCCCTCGGTGACTCTGGCTCAAGTTGTGTTTGTAGAGACAGATCCACGTTCATAAGAGTATTTCCCCAGCTTCGGCTGGGGATTTTTTTATGCCATAATTACAAAAGAGGTCTGATATGTAGGGAGGCAGCCAATGTCTGGGTGTTCTGTATACATAACTATCCAACGATTGCGATGGGCTATAGGAAAAATCAAGGGATATAAACTCAAAGTTACCGTCGGGCGCCTCGCTAAGGTTGCGGGGTATCCAAGAGGGAAGCTCGAGTACTATCTATCGGAAAATAAAGAGTTATACGGACTCCTTGGTGTCGAGAGCCAACATTCTGCACCGAAATATACGGTACATCCCATTTTAGATTGGGTCGCGTGGCACTCGTTTAATCGCGGTGTGCCGCTACAGAGGCCAGCCTAACCGGCTGGCCTTTTTCTTTTTATATACACTCCTTGTATACTGTCTACATGGCAAAAACTGATACTCCCCAAGAAATTCTTCAGCGCGCTCCGCAAGCTTTGTACCGCAAATACCGCCCATCTGCTTTTGATGAGGTTTTGGGCCAGGAAGAAATCGTGACAGTGTTGCGTGCTGCCGTCGAGCAGGGCAAGATCGGTCATGCATATTTGTTTGCAGGAGGCCGCGGCACCGGCAAGACATCGATGGCGCGTATCCTCGCGGCGGCGCTCGGCACCTCTGACCAGGACCTGTATGAAATCGACGCAGCAAGCAATCGCCAGGTAGACGACGCGCGCCAATTGCGCGAGGGTGTTGCGACGCTGCCGTTTGAATCGACCTACAAGGTCTATATCCTCGACGAGGTGCACATGTTCACCAAAGACGCCTTCAACACACTGCTCAAGACAATCGAGGAGCCGCCCGCACACGCCATTTTTATCTTGGCGACAACCGAGCTCGATAAAGTGCCCGACACTATCCAGTCGCGCTGCCAGGTATTCCAGTTCAAGAAGCCCAGCCACGAGGTGCTCAAGCAATTGGTGCTTGATGTTGCGAAGCGCGAAAAAGTCACTATAGCGCCCGCGGGTGCCGAGTTGGTTGCTTTGATGGGCGACGGCTCGTTCCGCGACACGCTTTCTATATTGCAGAAGGTCCTTACGGTTTCTAAAGATACTAAACTCAGCGAAGACGAGGTCGCCAAAGTGGTTGGTGCGCCGCCCACAAGCGTCATCAACAGTTTTTTGACTGCACTTGCTGCTAAAGACATTGCCGCAGCGTTGGGCACCTTGCACAAAGGTCTGGCGGGCGGGGCAGAGCCGCGCGTGTTTGTGCTGTTGGCTGTCAGCAAAGTGCGTGCCATATTGCTGCTGCGCTTTGCTCCTGCACTTGCTGCAGAATTGACTGAACAGTTTGGCGAAGACGACATAACATTTTTGCAGACCCTGGCTGGCAAGGAAGGGGGCGCCATTAACGCGGCGCTGCTTGCCGAGCTTATCACTGCACTGTTGGAAACCGCCCGGTCGCCCATGCCGCAGGTCCCGCTCGAGCTTGCCTTGTACCGGACACTGGGCTAAAGTAATAGAGGATTGTCAAATGCGACAATTCGCATAGGAACTTGATCTTTGGAAATTGGAATAGGGGTCACAAGTGTCAGCACCTGCAGTAGAAAAGCTCCTAGGGACACGTTCGGAACTTTTTCATATAAAGGATCCGGCGCCGTTTCGGCACACTGCCAAGGACCCTCGTCCAGGGGGAAAAATATACAGAAGGTGGCATGACATGCCAATGGCGGGTGGTCAGTGGATTACCAATTTTTCCGGCGAGGAGATTGGCTCCACCTGTGCGGCGATTAATCTCGCTGTGCATATATATCTGACCGAAAAGAGAGGGCAAACCAAGTTCGGCAACCGCATCGAAAGATTCGGCAAGAATTTGGCAAGCCCGGGCAGCGGCGAAACGCTCCTACCTCCTGCAATCGCCAACGATCAGGAGGTTCGGCTCACGACGTATAGCGTTCACTTGTCAGATCCTACAAAGCCGTCGCAGCCGATTTTTGCAGAGGTACATCTCGAGGCGCTTCCTCCTGGGGTACAAGATAAGCTTGAAATTATCGAAGGCGACTTTATGTCGAAGAAGCATCGTGAGCTCATCGGCCAATGGCTTACTGAGGCCGACCGAGAAGGGCTCATGAGAACGTTTGTTGCAGGGAAGAGCTTTATGCCCACCTGGATGTCCAGCGAACTCAAGCTGGAATCCGACCTCATCCTCAAAATGTTGTTAGGCGAGAAGATGGGCCTCGCCGAGTTTCAAAAGACGTATCTACTCTAAGTAGTACGCACTAGTGCATTCAGCACCTGCTTCGGCAGGTACTTTTTTATATAAAGAAAAAAGCGGCTCAATGAGCCGCTGTCGTTTAGTCCTTGATAACCATCGCCATACGCTGTACGGAAATATCAAGCGTGCCGAACCTGCAATTTCGCTGCAGGAAGCGCAATGCCGACTCCAGCATTTTCGGACAGTTGATAAACATATTTTTCGGGTTGTCGAGGTTGTCGTAAATATACTCGCGCAATTCCCCGCGGGCCCTCCACAGGCCGGACAAAAACCACAGTTCATGATATTGACCACTATAATCTCGCGGCGACCTCAAGCACTCGAAGCCGAAACGAACTAACTGTTCGGTCTCGCGGCGATAATTGTCGGGGGTGTATCCATACCCGCAGATATGTTGGATTGTGATAGACGGGGAACTGTGACGGTATCTTTGCGCCCCAAGCTCGTCGACGTGGTCAAAAAGCTCGTACTGCACCGACGCCCCTTCCGGAGCTGACGGCGTCCAAAACGGCTGCATTGTTTCGTCTTGTACAGGGTCGGGAAGTGGCTTGTATGCAGGGGCGTGTTCGAGCCTGCCGTTGCTGTCTCGGCGGACCCAAACGTGACCGCCGAGCATCGCGCCCTCCATCATGTCGAGCTCGTCGCGGTTGAATCCTTTGAAGGAAATCATCCCTTCTTTCCCGCCCCTACTAGTGACTTCGATCACATTTTCTTTTTTCACCGCATGCATGTGCGCCTCCTTGCTATGACTTCTGCTGCAACCATAGCACTTTTTTTATAAGCCGCAATGGTGTACTCTGTAAGCCATTAGGAGGCATATCTTGCTGCCTATTTTGGGAGATCGTCTAACGGTAGGACAGAGGCCTTTGAAGCCTTTAATCTAGGTTCGATTCCTAGTCTCCCAGCTGAAGAACGCAGTGATGAAGCGGAGACTAGGAATCGAACCAGGGATGGGTCGGAAGGGAGGCTCGGCGCCCCTTCCGTGGAGGAAATTATTCAAAACCGTGGGTTTTGAAAACGCAGGCTTCAGCCGAGTAGTGAGTGTTCCTAATCTCCCAGCCAAGTTGAGCTAGGTTCTTGCGCCCGATATAAGTTTAAAATAATGATACAATGGTCAAGGTTCAACAGCTTTATAGTCAGTATAAATTTATTTAGTTTTTGATAATTTTATGAGCCGAAATATTTGGATAGGAATCATAGTGATAATTGGTTTAGCCGTGGGCGGATGGTGGTATATGAGTCAGTTGCCCGCCGCATATAACGCGGTAATTCAAACCTTCGACTATTCTCCAGCAACATTCAATCTACAAAAAGGCCAAAGTGCTACGTCGAAAGATGGCAAAGTGACGATTACATTCATTAACTCGCGGATTGTTCACGATTCAGCGCCAGAGATGGGTGGTGGCGATCATACCCTTGTTGATGTAAGTCTCCTCGAGAATGGTATGACAAAATCGGTAACGCTTTATAGTGGTATGGCAGACTCAGTGACAAGCTCAATCAGCGTACACCCCGAGATCCAAAGTGATGGGAGTGTTGTATTCTCTGTGACACATAAATAAGGAGTCCTGGAAGTGTTGTCTATTCAGCATTTTTTGATGCGCTCAAGACGCGTCGACCGACTAGTGTAAAATGTAGCTAATCCGCCTTGCAAGGCCTAACCGACCACGGTTCGAGCTCAAGTCGGGCAGCAATTGTTATACTGAAAACATATGGAAAATAATAATGAATTAGTCGTCACTAAAGTTTTTGATGCTCCTTGCGAGCTCGTGTGGAGTGCATGGACCGTGCCCGAAAAAATTGCCCGATGGTTTGCACCAGGTGTGGTCATGGATGTGCGCGAGCTTGATGTGCAGCCTGGCGGACACTTCCGTTTTGCCGACCCCAACGATAAAGATGCAGGCGAATATACAGGGACCTATGTCACGGTCAAACCTCTCGAGGAACTCACTTTCAACGTCGTGGATTTTTCACAAGATCGTGAACACTCAGGCGTAATAGCGGGGTACAAAGTAGTGTTCGAAAGTGTCGGTGAGCAGACAAAAATGACCCTAACCTCAATACCGCCTGAAGATTCGTACGATAAGACGACCTTCGATGCTTGGACTGGCTGCTTTGATAGGTTGGCTAACGTTATACAATAAACGAATCATAAGTAAATTCGTCACGTTGTATTAAGATATATGTTTCGATTATTTTTAGACAAATTGCCACAGCGTTTGCTGGCTCCCTACCGCGGATATTTTTGGGTATGGCATATTGTGGTTGTCGGGGTAACAGCCGTGCTTGTGCTGACAGGCTTTGACTGGTGGTTTTTTGAGGCGACCCGCAGCAAGGCTTTATATTGGCTCGTCATGCTTGCTGGTATAGGAGGGTTCTTTGTGCCGATACTTTTGCCGATTGCTCTGTATGTGTGGGGGCGAAAGCACAAAGACCGAAACTTTTTAAATATTGCCACGGGTGTTGCGCAAGCTTCTCTAATCGCGTGGATTATCATCGCTGTGTACAAAACCTTTACCGGACGTATACAGCCAGAATTATTAACAACGCTCGGCAGTACGGACATAAGCCGCGGTTTTCAGTTCGGATTCTTTGAGAATGGGATATTTTGGGGCTGGCCATCCCACCATATGGCGGTGGCCGTTGCGGGCGCAACAGTACTGTATCTTGCCTGGCGTCACCCGGCCGCACGATCTGGCGCACTTCTATGGGCAGCGATTGTCGGCGCGGGAGCTGCTGTCGGTTTCCATTGGTTTTCTGATGTTGTTGCGGGCGCTATCATCGGTGCCGCAGTGGGTACTGCTGTCTGGCGCGACATCAGGTCTTAAGTGTCTATAACCTTACATCCCCAGGGACTTCAAAAAGGTCGCAAGCTCTGTGTCTTGAATGGGACGATACGAGCCTACCCTCAAAGAGCCAATTGCAATATTTAATATACGAACTCGCTTCAGCTCTATTGCGCTTGCGCCGAATGCGCCGCACATGCGACGGATCTGATGTTTTTTCCCTTCAGTCAGGGTGATAGAAAATGAACGCTTGCCCAGGATCTCTACTTGGCAGGGTTTGGTCGTATAGTCGCCAATGTTTACGCCGCGCTCCATGTCTCTTTTGAATCCTTTGGGCAAGTCATCAAGAGTGGCAACTTCGTATTGTTTTTCATGTTCGTTTTTTGGATTCAGCAAAGCATCAGTAATCCGGCCGTCGTCAGTGAGGATGATCAGGCCATATGAATCTTTATCGAGCCTCCCGATAGGAAAAACATCTTTCAAGGGAAGAATATCCTCAATAGACTGTTCGTCGCCTTGGGGGGAGTGTGTGATGATGCCGCGGGGTTTGTTGTAAGCAAAGTAGCGGTAGGTTTTCATTTCCCCCGTTACCTCCACAGTATCGCCGTCTTTGACGTCGGAGCCTAAAGCAGCCTGCGCGCCGTTTATATAGACGCGGCCAGCTTCTACAAGCTTGTCCGCTTCGCGGCGAGAGGCATATTTGTGCAACGCCAGGTATTTGTTGATACGCATGACCTAGGTATACCACAGGGGATGGCAAAGCTGTACACTATTGATATGCGGTATAAAACCCCACTGTTCGCTCTCTTTGTGGTCCTACTCCTTGCGGGCCTTGTTGTTTTTTATATCCACGGTAAACCGCCGGCAGTGCAAATCGAATGGCGCCCAGCGAGCACGTTGCCTACGAGCTACGCCGTAAGCCAAAACTACACTTGGTATGCTTTGCAAGACAACACAATTTCCTGCATGGGCACTCCGCTCCCAGAAGCTGACGCCTCTACGTTTGTTGCGTCATCGCTTGATGGATATGGCAAAGACAAAAACCACGTGTACTGGTGTTACCAAGTCGTAGCGGAAGCCGATCCTGTGACATTTACCATACTCAGCAAGGAATACGCAAAAGACGCAGAGCATGTGTTCTTGGTTGGCGGCTCTATCATCGCCGGGGCGGACCCTGCAACCTTCGCCCCTGTTTTGTATTTGTCTCCTCAAGCTATCGACCCTTTGCAGACCGGCTATGGCAAAGATAAAAATCACGTGTACAGCCTCGACCATGCACTACCAAATGCTGATCCTGCGACATTCACTCTTGACCCTGTGCCGAGCGATAAAAATTGGATTTATCTAAACGATACGGTCGTCGGCCCAGCACGTCTCATTACCGACAATGTGCAATATTCAAAGGCGCTCCCCACAGACTGCAACACGCCAGGGGCTGACGCTATCTATCCGCGAGTCTTTCCGCCAGCTTTCTCTGCTGATGGCAGTGTAGTCGGTTACCCCAACGACTTCTCGATATGCGTCATTGATAAAAAGACAAACTCGATTCAGATTTTCCCGCACGGCACCGAGCAAGGGGTATCAATCTCAAAAGACGGCTCTAAAATTCTATACTTCAAGTATCAAAGCGAAGGCGCTGCCATGAATGGAGAAACGTGTGCAGACTGCGGCCAATACTCGCTTGATCGCGTAACCGGAAAAGTTCAGAAGATTCCGTCCAATTTGCTATAATGTCCTCATGAGGAAAATAATTACGACAACATTTGTTACGCTCGACGGTGTTATGCAGGCTCCAGGTGGAAAAGAGGAAGATACTGCGGGCGGGTTTGCATATGGCGGCTGGCAAATATCTTTCCCTTCAGACGAGGGGATGGATTCTAAGTTGAGTGAATTCATGAACACTCCGTTCGAGCTTCTGCTTGGCAAAAAGACCTACGACATCTTTGCCTCGTACTGGCCCCATGCAACGACCGACCTCGAGGTGGCGAACCCGTTTAATACAACAAAGAAATATGCAGTGTCGCACGAATCGTTTGAGCCTTCGTGGCAAAACTCTTTTTGTATTACAGGCGATGTCGTGGCTCAGATTGAGAAGCTGAAAGAAGAGGACGGCCCCGATTTGTGGGTGTATGGAAGCGGGGACCTTATTCAAACACTGCTCAAACATCATCTGATTGATCGGATGCACCTATGGATATACCCGATCACCTTGGGTTCTGGCAAAAAGCTGTTTGCGGAAGGGACCCAGGCAGAAAACTTTAAGCTTGTTGATTCAAGGATTTCAACAACTGGCGTTATTTTTGCCACCTATGAGCCAGCAGGAAAACTTGTTCCCAGCAATGAGCGGTCGGTAAAATAAAAACCACCCTATCGAGATGGTTTGAGGAAGGGTTGGTGCTTGGGCACCAGCATGAGGTCCGTTATAGTTACGGACGACGTTCCTTGGCACAAAACATGTCATGTGATGACACATGCAAGATTGCTCGCCGAGGCCGGTCAAAGATCGCTGGCCATCGTTGGTATTCTGGTTGGCGTCCTGGTCCATCCATACTGCCCAACTTTGTTGCCCAAGCACCTGCGGCAAGTATAGCCTATACTGACAGTCATGGCACATCCATTTTCTAAAATATTTGACGCCGCCCTTAAAGACAGTACCCCAACAGACAATGTGCTCCTTGCAGAAGCCGAGGCTCTTAGGGCAAAAGGGTATAGTGCCGAGGAGATATATGCAGTCCTGGCGAAAATGC
>JAQBQX010000027.1 GCA_028286785.1 Candidatus Adlerbacteria bacterium | reverse complement strand
GGGAACATTCACGTATCCAGGGAACCATGTCATCGAGAGAAAATGAGTCCCATGTTTCTTTTCCAACAAGCAGCCCCACGGCCGATTGGAATGAGCAGGCGATGCCACGCCACAATCCTTGCCGCATGCAGAGTGAAATGTCTGCGAACAAGTCGCGGCCGTATAAATTCTTACGATATGTTTTCTTCCCTGAAATGTACTGCGGATATGAACCTAACACGAAGAGATTATAGATCCACAATGGAAAGTCGGCACCCGCAGCAACCGCTAGCGGGAGTGAACCCCATAGGCGGCCGTTTATTTCTAGCAGCACGAATTCGCCAGTCTGTTCGTCAAAGCGGTACTCGACCATGACAACTCCGTCCCACACTAGTTCGGCCAAAATTTTTCGGGACGCTTCGAGCATACCTGCGTGCATCGGTGCACTCACGCGATATGTGCTGCCGCCGCTGCCTACCTGTTCACGTATCCGGTTATGCTGGAATTGGGCAAGAACGTGACCTTCTTTGCAGATAAATTCCTGACCTACACCGCGCCCTGGCCAATACTCTTGAACTAGCACACTACCAAACGGCAGCTTGGCTAAAATCTCATTGCGCGCAGCCTCAATTGAGTGCACGATTGAAACACTGAGTCCAACAGGAATACCGTCTACAATAACCCGTGAATGCGAGGGTTTTATTGCAACCGGAAACTCCGCGCTCTGGAGAGCCAAGTCTATATCTGACTCGCTTTCAATGATAGTGGTCAGCGGCGTCGAGATCCCCAGCTTGCGGGCCAATGAACTTGTTGATGCTTTATTGTGAGTGACCGCGAACGCCTCTGACGAAGGCAGCGCGCATTTCACTACGCGACTGAATATGTCCCTGTTTTCAATACATGGAACAAACACCCCTTCCGTGGTCGGTATCAGAAGGTCATACTTTTTTTGTTCGGCAGCAGCGTACAGTGCGGCGACCCATTGTGGAATACCCGCTGACACACGCGGTAGCACAATGGTATTGCGCACATATCGCGACGCCACAACTGGAGCGTGCGGATCCGAAGTGGCCAGGTCGACCTCTATACCAGCTCTTCCTAAGGACCGAATCACTGCGAGCGTACTGCGACTGCTTTCTCCCACAACAAGAACGCGTTTGGTTATGCCACTTGAGTTCATACGATGACCACACTATATAGTGTTTAAGGTTTAGTGTACACATAGTATAATGCTCGCGTGGACACAACAGTTTCATCTCATACCCCTTCGTCTAAATCACTCGTACGCATGCTGCGGTCTGGCATATTCAAAGCCTTAGACATTTTGGGATTACCCTCGGTACTCCTCTCGACCAAGCACGGCAAGGGTACCGTGGTCTTGTACCATGGGGTCACGAGCGAAAAAGGCACCGGAATATTTAACTACCGCGGAAAACATGTACACACGGCAGCCTTTGCCAAACAAGTTGCCTGGATGCACAAGCACTACACTATCTTGCCGCTCCAGGAACTGCTGACACACCCTGATCTTGGAGCGCTCCCGAGACCCCCGCTCGCCATAACTTTTGATGACGGGTACCGCAACAATTACACCGACGCCTTCCCTATTTTGCGCGAAACGCACACGCCCGCTACTTTTTTCATTACGACCGGATTTATTGATGGTACACCCTTGCCTGTCGATACTATCGAATACGCAGCAGACACAGTAGAAGAAGTTGTGCGGCTTGGCACACACCTCAAGACTCTCAACGCACAAGAGATGCGCGGTTTTTTACAACAAGTCGTTACTGACACTGGCCGCAACCTACAAGAAATTTTGAACGATTCGCCCTATGCTCCAATGACCTGGAGTGAAATGCAGGAAATGGAGCGCGCAGGAATGACCTTTGCGCCACACACGGTGACGCATCCGATTCTGGCTCATCTTGATGCACAGGAGCAAAAAAAAGAAATTATTGATTCGTATAACACAGTGAAAGAACATCTTGATCCGCTTGCTATTTTTGCCTACCCCAACGGCAGCAAAAAAGACTATACCGATGACACTGTCTCAATACTGAAAGAAGCGGGTTTTGCCGCGTCGCTCACTACACAACCTGGCGTTATGGCACGACATAGCAACATGTTTGAGCTGCCGCGATATACGCTCGACGGCACCAATGACCTGTACCGCTTTCGTCTTACTGTAGTAGGCGCGCGATAAAGGCGGGCATGTACAGATACGTTTCAAATGCCTTGCGGGCTTTTGTGGATGCGGCGGCCCACTCATCAGGCGTTTTTGATGCGTACCAATCGGCTACGATGTCTGGGAGTTTGTCGATATCTTGCCACGGCACGCGCACGACAAACTCGTCGTAATTGATGACATCCTCAAGCGGCAAAGGCGTGTCCGTATCAATCAAGACTGGTATGCGTCCAAGCGACAATGTTTCAAAAAAACGCAGAGAATAATTGCCGTCGCCGCGAGGAGCAAGCGTAAAGTGCGCGTTTTGTATAGCGTCGACATACTCTTTACGAGCAACCTCGGGCGAGACCTCAAGCGTGGTGCGGTTGGCGCCGAAGCGTTTGCGCACAATGGCATTGAGCTGTATACGGGGACTTGCAAACAATGCGCGCAGCGCACGACGGCGGAAATATATCCCCTCGCGCTCGGGTCCGTGTTTAAGCACATAGTTTTTTACCATATACCACAAGCGCTCCTTGAGCGTGAAAAAATTTGCCTTGCCGACAAACCCGACAACCGGCACATCGCTCTTAGGTAAAGGAGCATATCCATGCACAGCACCCAAGTCTTCGACGTAGGCGGGCATGATTATTTCGTTGGGTAAAAATTTGGTTTTGTATCCTGAAGGGCGCACAACGGTCGTGTCCGGCATGTCGATGGGCTCGTTGCTGTCTTGGTAAGCACTGATGAGTATTTTTTTGCCTGCAGCATGCGCAGCCTCCAAATTTACTGACAAATACTCAGGATGTTTTTTGAGCACCACATATTCATGAGGGAGCACGACGATATCCGCCTGCGCAATATCGCCCACACGCTCATAGAGCGCTGCATACAGGTTGCTTGGGATGTTTTGGAACAGACGGTTACCTTCGTCTTGCGGCAAGCCTAAAAAGGGCACCGTGCGCTCGCCCGCCATCAACTCCGGAATAAAAATCTTGCGCATGGTTATTTACGGGCGGTAAATATGTATCCAAACGGATGACGGCGGACACTAATGGGGCGCAGCGCCACAAAGAGCTTATCAAACATCCTGTACCACAAATACAATGCAGGCCGCACAAATTTTGGAAACGACAACATGATGGTGTTGTAATTGGCGAGTATGGGGCTGCTTCCGACTGGAGTGATAACTATATCGTTGAGACCGGCGGCTGCAAAAATATTGGTCAGCGCCTCGGGCGTATAGCGAAAATAGTCGCGCGGGTCCGGATGATACCCTACCCAAAACGGTACAAAGCCGATCAGCTGCCCGCCGCCCCTGAGGATGCGCGTGGCCTCGCCCACCAAAAAATTGTAATTGAAAACATGCTCCAAAATATTGCACATAAGCACGGTGTCGGCAGCGTTGTCTGCGTACGGCAAAGGATCAACTTCGAAATCGATATTGCTTATAGACCCGTCGACAGGCTCGATGCGCACATTGTCCTCGGCGTGCATATAATCAAAATAATCGGGGTCGCGCCCGCCGCCGATGTCTACCACAACACCTTGCACGGTATAGCGCGACAACCCGACGTTCATCATGACGCGCGCAATGGTGTCACCTTGGTAGAGTTTTTTGAGCGTGTGGGAAAGGCCGTACATAGCTAGATACAATATATTAGACAGAGAAGATAAAAAAACGGTGCGCCGGGTCATCTTGGTATACGTGGTTGGAAACTAGCGTGAGTCCAGCTTCGCGAGCGGCGTCGACAAATCGCGCGACCGGGTAGCCTTTTTTGCCAAGTTCCCAATAGTGCTGCCCATTGAACGCATGCTCTTTCCAGAAAAACGGGATCTTGCCGATGAGCTCTATGCGCGGCAAGAGCGGCAGTTTGTACGCGACAGAAAACACCCACCCTGGGTGCGGTAGCCCGACTACCACATGAGTGCGTGCAGCGCGCTTGAGCTCGCGCAAGGCCTGCGGAACATCCGTAAATTCAATATGTTCTAACACCTCGGCAGCAAGCACTACGTCGACGGACTTGTCTACAACGGGCATCTCGGTGATGGAACCAACAACGTCGGGCTTCAAGTCTGGATCGATATCAAGTGTAATCACCTCGACCCCTGCATTACGCAATTCGCGCGCCACAGTGCCCTCGCCCACGCCGATTTCCAAGACACTTGCCGGATTACATTGGCGTACTAAAAAAAGCTGATGGAAGTACGAGTTCCATCTGTCTTGCTGGCGGTAGGACTTGCCGTGGTAGTGGTCGGTGCCGACCTGGGTGGTGTATTTCATTGCAATATACCCAGCATAGCCGGAATAAGCCGTGTTAGCGAGTGATGTTCGCGCACCTCGATTTGGAGCGACGCCGAGTCAGTTTCTGCAGCAACCAATATGGCCGCCGCGACCTGCTGCGCGTCGGTGCTCGGTACCCAGAGCCTCTGGACCTCCAATATGGGGCGAAATGCCTCATTACTGGTAACTGGCACTACCCCGCTTGCCATCGCCTCTAGAACCGCCTTGTCGAGGCTCCCAGTGCGGCTGAGGTTCAGGAAGATATCCGAGCGCGCCAAGTACTGCGGCAGTTCAGCATGCGCAATACCGCCCAGCATGTGCACCTGGTCTTTGTAGGCGCGCTTGGCGACCTCGCGCGACAATATGTCTGCATACACTTTGTCGGCCTCGGTTGCGGACGAACCCACAATAGTAAATTCGAATTGCGTGCCGCGCGCGTGCAAAACATCAAGGGCTTCGAGCATCTCGACCACTCCCTTAGATTGTGACAATCGCCCAACAGTAATTATGCGCAGCATACCTTGGCGCGGCATGCGCAGCGTAGCAGCGAACTGCTCGGTATTGATTCCGTGTCCCATAACATGCAGCTTGGGCGTCGCTAGGCGAAAGCTCTCTTTCGAGCCAGTGAAAATATCGTGCGCAAACAATGCGGCAATACGCAGCGAAATCGTGACGCTTTTGTGCATGTACCAAAGCCCCACCTTTTTGCCCATCGCGCGCCACAGCGCCCCCATCACCACCACGTACTCGGGGTTCATATGCACCAACACATGAGTGTAATCATTGCGGCGCCCTAGTGCGACATACAGAAAATTGCATGCCCTGCCCGCACGACCTAGCCCCAGCGAGTTGATTTTTACCACCTCGACATTCGCCGGAAGATTGTGCGCACCCTCACGCAAACATGTCACCACGACACGTTCGCAATGTTTGGACATCTCTGTAATCCAGTCATGAAAAAAACCGAGCGCTGGGTCGCTCTGGTCTACTACCTGCGTGCAAATGAGCAATTTCATTTGTGTGTAAGGCCGCTGCCGTATACACCTTCGAGCAAGTCGATATCTTTGCCGCTATTCGTTAAAAGGCTGATGTTTTTTTTCTCAAGTGCATTCAACAGAGCCAGTCCCTCTGGGTCACTCGGCATCAGCTGTTTGTATACCTCTGCAAACGCTGCCAGGTCTTTGATAAAGCAGTGCCCGCCCGCCCCGCGGCCGAGTTTTGCGCCTAGGTGTCCACTGACATCCAAGACGCCCAGGTGCGACGGCCCGATACGAGGGTCTGCGGCTAGACCTGCGCGCACATGTTCATAACTGCCGCCGAGTGCAGCCGTCGCGTCATAAATGAGATTAGAGAACAAAACCTTCATGAGCAAAAAAGTGTTGCTTGCGTATTTGATGAGCTCGCTTTCGCGCGCTTCGATAATACTTTTAAAGGGCGCTTTAGGCAGCATGCTCAGCACAACTTCTGCCTGTGCACGATATTCAGGATGTTCGGCCGGAATGCCGATGATATTGCGCGTTGGATGCGCAGCGTCGTAAGCGGCTGTCTTTTCCGCCAAGAATTCCGGGCTATGCAAAATGACGCGGTCGGGAAAGCTTTTTTGGAGAGCGTCAATTGTGCCCGGCAGAGTGGTCGACTTGATGACCGCGGTCTTGCCAACGCCCACCAGCGGTAGCACCGCGCGCAAGATACTGTCGTCAAAACCCGTCGGCGTTGTCGGGGTCGGCACCGCAATAAATACCGGATCGCATTCGGCAATAGCTTCTTTGTTGCCAGCATACTCTGACTCAAGCGCATAGCGTACGACAGAAAAACCGCGACTTACAAAGTCGTCGGCATAATTTTTGCCAATGAATCCTTGGCCGATAAAACCTACAGTGAATTCTTCGGGCATGAGGTCTAATTATAGCCGATTAAATCCCCTTATATCTGCTCCTTGATCCAGGGCAGCGTTTTCTTGAGTCCATCCGCAAACGAAGTTTTTGCTTCCCAATTCAAGAGGCGCTTTGCCTTTGACACATCGATATCTTCGCTTTGCGTATCGTTCGGGCGTGGCGCAGTCACGGTGATCTCTGAGTTCGAACCTGTGAGCGCTTTGACCTGTGTCGCCATCGACATTGCGCTGGTGCGCTCTGTTGTTGAGATATTAAAGATCTGCCCAACTGACGCTTCGCGATGCATAAGGGGTGCAATTGAGCCTTCAATCATGTCGTCGAGGTATGTCATGGTGCGCTCTTGCGTACCTGGGCCGTGTACGGTAATCGGCTCGCCTTTAAGCGCCTGCTTAAAGAAAATATGCACCGCCATGGCCATGCGCGTGCCCGGGCCATACGGTGTTGCGATGCGCAAAATTGTATACGGAAGTTTGAGCGACTTGCCGTAGCCAACCACTACCCATTCGCCGGCATATTTACTTGCAGCATAAATCTCCGACGGATTCGGGAGCGTTGAGTCTTCTTTTTCTGGATGCACCTCGACATCGCCATACACGCAGCAGGTCGACATGTAGAGCATCCACTTGTTGTACTTGGCGCACAGGTATGCCACGTTGTCGGTGGTGCCCAGGTTCACCACCATGCCGCGGTGCGCACCTTCAATATCGCGCATAGTGTTGAGGTTTGCCTCGGCCGCCAAGTGATAGACCACATCGACGTCCTTGATCGCTTTCTCGAGCGTCTCCATATCAAACAGATTTTGTCCGTCGATAATATCGTACGAAATTGCAGTGTGTCCCACCTCCTGCAATTTTGCCATCAATTTCTTGCCAATAGCGCCCTTTCCGCCGGTTACTAAAATTTTCATATCGTGATTACTGTACTATAACTGGCGCCCAAACTAAAGGTTTCGCTCATGCTTAGCTTGCATTTCCCTACATTGACAAAACGACTATTTGGGTGTATAATTATATATAGAAGTGCGGTATTCCACCGACTCAACTGGAGGATTTATACATGAAAATCGGCATCGTTGGTTGCGGCCAGATGGGCGGCTACTATGCTAACAACCTAGTCAACAAATGCGGCTTCCCTGCGGCAGACATCGTCTGCTATGACATTCAACCTGAACGGTCCGCGACGCTCGCACAGAAATACGGCATTACTGCCCGCGATTTCTTCCACGAAAAACTCGATGCGGCGATTGTTGCGACTAACACTCCTTCTCACGAGGAAGTGGTCATTAATCTCGCGAAGTTCGGCGTTAAGCATATTTTATGCGAAAAGCCGCTTGCACAGACTTCAAAAAGTCTCGAAAATATTCTTCGCAATAAAGGCCAGGCGCATATCTATACAGCCTTGGTCATCAACTTCTCTCCCATGCTCTTGGCTTTCCAGGATCATAGAAAAATA
This sequence comes from Candidatus Adlerbacteria bacterium, assembly GCA_028286785.1. Classification (GTDB taxonomy): domain Bacteria; phylum Patescibacteriota; class Minisyncoccia; order Phycocordibacterales; family SBAW01; genus GWA1-54-10. Next base: position 4,333 of record JAQBQX010000027.1, on the reverse strand, counting down.
GGCGGCCTGGAGCTCCTCGATTTCTATAGTCGATGGGGCAAGAATCGGGGTTTGATTTCAGAAAAGCGACCCACGGTCGGCGACCTCGAGGATGAAGCGGTCCATGTGATCGGCTTTATGCTAGCCCTTGCGCCTACGTGTCAGTCACTCTCTGTGAATGCACAACTCGGCTGGAAGCGATACGTCGATCAAGAAGCTCAGGCTGCAGCAAGAAAGAGAGATCTTTCTTTTCCTGAGCAGCCCAATCACTCGACATCAGCCAACTTCGAACTGTTCTGTCGCCATGACAATATAGTTCTTGCACATGTTCACAGTTCGTTTTTATTGCCAAAAGAAACTCGCACAATCGGTGGGGTGTTCGGCAGAGACAACGAACCGGAATTTGCGTTCGAATGCTATTTCGACCAAAAACGTCCGGATAAAACCGGAGGCAGTGTCGATAGCATGATCATGGTTAATATCAAGACCGGCGAGTCGAAAGAAGAGGAATTTTCTTGCGACAAGCTGTATGAGATAACTAACGCGTTCCTCACCAGCGCGCGCGGAGGACCACGGGACTCGCGACTTACTTCTCTCAATGAGGCAGGTGCGTTAATAAAAATCGCTGAAGCGATTCTCGAGAGCGACTCAAATCGACAGAAAACGATTCAAGTTTCTCTGCGTTAAACTTATAGCAACTCAGCCGCGATTAATTTCGCGGCTTTTTTATTTGCCTAAACAATCTTCGAGGTGTTTGGTGTAGGCTTGCATATATTCCGTCTTGGTCGGGTATGGATATTGCCGCACTTCCCCTTCCTGCAGGTTGCCTGCAAACCAGTCTGTCAGCGCTCCGGTGAATTTTTCGGGGCTCGAAATCATCGCGCCCGACTCGCGGGCAATGCCGACATCTGTCGAGAGGACTGGCACGTTTACTGCGTGCGCTTCGGCAATGACCAGACCATAGCCCTCATATACCGACGGCACCAGCAGCAAGTCAGCCAAGTGATAATAGGGCGCCGGATCCTGCCAGCCTTCAAAAAATACTCGCTCAATAATCCCCCTTTCTTGTGCAGACTTTTGCAGCACCTCGCGCTCTTTGCCCTCGCCGACAACAATCAAACACGTATCTTCCGAAGCGCTCTCTGCAAACGCATCAAGCGCGAGCTGTACGTTTTTTTCTTTTTCCAAGCGCGCAACAACGAGCACTTTTTTGGTGTACTTGCTAAATCGCTCGCGCAGCGCGTCCGTTGGATGCGTATTTTTGATATGTTCAATATCGACAAACACGGGCAGCACATCAACCGGCGGCAAGTTTTTGTAATGTGCCTCAAGCGATTGTTTGATACGCAGGGAGACGACCCGCACCCGCGTCGCGCGGGGCAGCACGAACCGCGCGATGCGCGTGCGCATCTGGTTTACAAACGAGTGCTTGAAAAACTCCGGCGATAAAAAGTCGGTATGCACCTGCACTTGTACCGGGCGGCGCAGCGACCAGCTCAGCAAAACGCCGACCAACCCAACCTCAAACGGGTCCTGGGTGGAAATGACAGTGGCCTTACGACCCTCTTGCATGCCAAGATACAGCGCATCAAAACCGTAGCCGAGCTTGCTACTTGAGTTAGTCGGGATGGCTCGCACGTTGGGCGCCAGGTCAACAGGCACAAAGCCCTTTGGGCTGCACACAATAATAGTCGAAAAGTCCCACGAAGCAGCTTGGGCAACCACACGCGCAGCGACTGCACTTGAGGGGTCGAATATATTAGTGTCGGTGCCGATAGTTAAGACGTGCATATTTTTTCCAAATCGTTGAGGGCCTCGCTAGCAACATCGCTCCACGTGCGGGTAAAGGTAAAGTTTTTTATTTTGTTCTCTATGTCTAGATATACTTCGGGTTTCAGCAATTGCTCGACAGCATGTTCAAACTCTACTTCGTTTTGGGTATCGACAAATAAGCCGGTTCCGTCGAGCCTTTCCTTGAGCCCTGTGTCTGCTGTTGATATAAAAGGCTTGCCATACAGCACCGCGTCTATGATCGAGTTAGACGCCATCTCGCTGACCGACGCGACAATAACCGCATAGCTCGAAGCCACACGCTCTTCGTGTTCTTTATCGGGGAGTGCGCGTGTGTCGAGCTCGAGGCCAGGATACCGCTCGGCCAATCGGTCAAAGATGCGGCGAACAAGCGGCTCGTTCTTCAATTTCATGACGCGGCCCGCAAAAACAAATGATTTGTTTGCCGCAGATTTACCCGCTCTGCGCTCCGGAAAGACGTTTTCCAACACGCCCGATTTTTCCATATCGAATTTATATACCGGCTGCCACTGAGCCTGCTGCCAGTTTGAGTTGAACACAATGCGACTAGCCCCGCGAACCACGAGACCCGTTATCCACACCTCGAGCTTTTCTTTTAGCGACCATTTGCCGCGGCGCGTTTGGTAAAATTGCGAAAACTTGACCAAGTCGCCCGTGCGCTCGACATATGTCTCCCACACAAAGTCCCCGCCGATGCGGATCATAAGCGGCCTGCGCATCAAGGTGCATGCAAGGGCTGCCGGCGCGCCAACAGTCATGGTATCAAAGGCAAGCATTGCGTCGCTGCGCAGCGCGTGCGGAACGAGGCGCAATGCATACAATATGTGGCGCGCTCCGGTCGGGAGCTTCCACATCCAGCCAGCGTAACTGACCAAGCGCACGCTGTGGCCGCGTGCAGTAAATTCGCGCGCTAAGTTTTGGGCATATTTAGTAGGCCCGCCCGTGTCTTTAGGGTTGCCCAGCGCAAGGGTTATCTTCATGAGTGTAGTATAGGCGCAAAAACTTCTTGGCGCATGCGGCTGGCGACCAATCCCCAGTCGTAGTGGAGCATCACCATTTCGCGCGCATGGTCAACGATTTTCTGCGTGCGTTGGGGGTTATCAAGAATATCTTTCACCGCCGCCGCAATCTGCTCGGGCGCGTCTTTGTCGACAGCCCAGCCGGTCGCGAGCTTACCTGGGTTGCGGCGCGCATCAAATAAAAAGTCTGCAATGCCGCCTTCTTGGGTCGCAATGACAGGCAGGCCTGCTGCCATCGCTTCGACAAACGAGCTCCCGAAGCCCTCGGTGCGGCTGGGGCGGATGAATATATCGCACACGCGCAGATATTTAGGCATGTCGTTGTGGCCGATATGGCCCAAAAATTGCACCCGGTTCTCTACCCCAAGCTCGCGGGCAAGAGACTTGAGAGAGCGCTCTTCGGTGCCGGTGCCATAGACAACAAACTGCACATGCGCTGGCAACAGAGGCATCGCACGGATCGCATCATCTATCGCATTTTTGTGCACTAACCGCGACGTCGTTATCAAAAACACATCCCCTTCTTTTTTATTGAGAGTCTGCTTGAACGCCGCAATCTCGGCCGGAGAAAACTCTTGCTGGAAATGCGGGAGGTCCACACCTTGCGGGATAACATTGACAGTGCCCTTGTACCCCAATTCCCGCGCCCACTGCGCCAAAAAGTTTGAAAGCGGTTGGACTACAGACGCATTATGGAAGCCCGAAATAATAAGTGGCCGCACCGGAACAATAAACCAGCGCTTGAACACCCTTTCAAACGGATCGCCATCCTGCAGATTGAGCACGTACGGCAGTGTGACACCGAGCCTGCGCAGCAACACTAGCGGCAGTACCATATATGTCATCACTACCCACGCAGCTCCAAAGTTATAGGTCCTGTGCAACGTACGCGCGGTCCACGCGGCGCGCGGAATAAATAGTATTTTAGACAAATATGAAGCGCTTTTCCCGACGCGATGAACAATCACGTTGCCAAGCTTTTCGACTTCTGCGTCGCGCGGGTCAAAGCGCATCGTTATCATATGGAACTCGATGTCGCGGATGCGGTCGGTGATTTCTTTGACGGCGATCTCTGCCCCGCCCACATGCGGGTAATATGCAAGGGAAAATATAAGTACGCGTTCCATGCTATATAAACGTCTGAATATATGCGGCCAAGTTGCGCGAAGCCTTCCATCCCAAGGACTCAGCCTTGCTGCTGTCGAGCGCTGCCGTCATACGGTTGCCGGGGCGCTCGGGCAGCATGGTGACTTCGCCGCCGAACATTCCGGCTACCTCGAGCACCGAAAACGACTCGGGCGAACCAAGGCCAAACTCGTCGCCCGTACCCTGTGCACCCACCAACAACAACCCGTCGACTATGTCATCAACATGGGTAAAATTACGCTTTTGGGTGCCAGGCGAAACAACTGTCAGCGCGCCGCCGTTTTTCTTTTGCTCATTAAAAATCTGCACGAGCGTGCCGTACTTGCCACTGCGTTCGCGCGGACCGTATACATTATAAAAATAAGTGATCGCGTACT
>JAQBQX010000006.1 GCA_028286785.1 Candidatus Adlerbacteria bacterium | reverse complement strand
ATTCGACATGCTGCTTTTGATCCTGCCCAACCGGCACGATGTCGGTGTCGTACAGCAAGATGTCTGCTGCCATGAGCATTGGGTAGGTAAACAAGCCCGCGTTTGCTTCGAGGCCTTTGGCTACTTTGTCTTTATATGCGTGGCCAAGCTCGAGAAATGGCACTGTCACCAAACAATCGAGTATCCATGCCAGTTCGGTGTGTTCTGACACGTCCGACTGTTTAAACAAAATTGCGTTGTCGAGGTTGATGCCTGCTGCAAGATAGTCTTTGACGTTCTCGATGATATTTTTCTTAAGGTCTGTCGGGTTTTTGAGCGAGGTCAAGGCATGGTAGTCGGCCACCATAAAAAGCCCTTTATTTTCGTTAAAAAGGTCTACGTTTGGTTTGATGGCCCCAAAATAATTGCCGATGTGCAAAGTCCCGCTTGGCTGGAGGCCACTAAAAATCCGCTTGCCCTGTTGTTGCATATGGCCATACTACCAGATATATGGCAAAACAAAACCCCGCGGAGTGCGGGGTTTTGGGAACATTTTTGTGTTAGTTCTTCGCTACTACTTTTACTGGTTGGAGTTTGTAACCGAGGAGTGCGAGGATGGCAACTGTGAGTTTAGACATATCTTTTGGAGATTAGTTTTGTATGAATCTATTATACACCTTCTTCGCGTAGCTTTTCAACTAGTCCACGCGCAGACCTGGATAACTTTGTTGGAAGTGTGATCTTGACGCGCACAAACAAATCGCCGCGCTTCCCCTTGCCCTGCGCAACACCTTTGCCTTTGATGCGCAAAAGTTCTCCATGGGTAACACCCTGAGGGATTGTGAGGTCTTCAGTCCCATCAAGTGTTTCTATTTTGTAGTCTGTGCCAAGTAGTGCATCTGAAAGCTTCACGGAAAGGTCCATAACCAAGTTTACTCCGTCTTTTTTGAAGCGAGGGTCGGGGGTAACGTGTACTTTGACATACAAATCGCCCGCAGTGCCTCCTGCCGCTGCCTCGCCCATGCCGGAAAGGCGGATCATTTCGCCGCCTTCTATACCGGCTGGGATCATGAGCTCAATTTCCTCTTGTTTGCGATATACGCCCTCGCCACGGCAGGTATCACAGCGCTCTTCAGGGATCTTGCCCGTACCTTTGCATTGGCGGCATGGCTGTACGGTAGTTATTGAGCCAAATATAGAATTGTTTGTTTCGTGGACTTTGCCTGCGCCGTTGCAGTGCTTGCAGGTGTTGACCTTGGTACCCGGTGCACCACCGGAGCCGTTGCATGTGTCGCACTGGCCCATCTTGGCAAGCAAGACCGAGCGCTTTGCGCCAAATACTGACTCTTTAAACGAGACTTCTATATCGATAGAGATGTCGCGGCCGCGGCGTGCACGGGTTGCTCCGCCGCCAAAGAAGTCGCCGAAGATATCACCCATGTCAAAACCGCCCTGGTTGAAGGCATCTTGGAATTGTGAAAAGTCGAAACCTCCCTGTTGGCCGCCGAAGCCGTTAAAACCTCCTGGGCCTGCCCCGCCGCTAAATGTTCGGCCGTACGAGTCGTACTCGGCGCGCTTTTTGTCATCGGACAATGTGGAATACGCCTCGCTGAGTTCCTTGAATTTATCTGCGTCGCCGGTCGATTTGTCTGGGTGGAACTTGTGCGCGAGTTTGTGAAAGGCCTTTTTGATCTCCTCTTTGGTGGCGCTTTTTGTAACGCCTAGGACTTCGTAGTAATCACGCTTAGTAGACATAGTGTTATACGCACTATACGCTTATTTTTTGTTTTATGCAATAGGGTAGCTATATATGAAATGCAGAAAGGGACACGCCGTGAAGCGTGTCCCTTGTTGTTGAATTATGTACTCGGAGGGCTTTCCTCCGTTTAGTGCGCGACGGTCGATGCGTTGCCGACGACCGTTGCTACGTTGCCCGCATTAAGCGCGGTCGCGTTGGCGGTCGCGCTCAGCTGCGAGGTCGCGCTGGACATTGCTGTTGCGACCTGAGAGCCGACCTTCGAGGACTGGGTGGCAATGGCTCCCGCCGCAGCAACGCCGAGGTCCCAATTGGCCGGGCCGCTGGTTGCGTTGAATGTCCCGTTCAGGACGTTGCCCGCGTTGAGCGCCGTCGAGACGGCGTCGGCGGTGTTGTTGTTGAAGCCATTGTCATAGGTCGCCGCATTTGCGGTGGCCTTCGCAATTTGCTTGGTTCCCACGGTCGTCTGGTTGCTGATCATGAGACCGAGCGAAATATCCGCCGCCTTGGCCGGAGCCATGTGCGAGGAAATCCCGAAAGCCAGGGCAAGAGCAGAGACAGCGCCGATGAGAGCTTTTTTCACAGACTTCATAATGCACTTCTTTCCTGTTTAATACCGCTTTGGTTCACTGATGGGCGCGGTGTGCCATCAGAGCTCTTGGGTGTCCGGCGCATGATTGCGTCGAACGCCAAGTTCGGAATCAGTTGGCCGCGACCACAATATTTTGGGTCGGTTCGCAGCCACTGACTTTAAAGATCTGCGACAGCAAATTAGCTGTCGCCAGGTCGAGCATTCCTCCGGTTGAGAGCTGAATCGGTTCGCGATTCTGGGAACCCAACTGAAAGTTGACGAGCTGTGCCGATGTCGCCGATCCAAAGAATAGGGTCATCGACAACTCGGTGTCATCCTGCACGATCTGTTTTTCGACAGTGGT
>JAQBQX010000037.1 GCA_028286785.1 Candidatus Adlerbacteria bacterium | reverse complement strand
ACACTAATGACGCCAGCCGCGCCCTTGATGACCTTGGTCTGGCGCTCGTCGCCGTACTTGGCAGCAGCCTGCGCGATTTCCTCTTTGATGACACCAAGCATTTTCTTTTCTGATTTCAAAAGGGTTGAAAGCTCTTCGATGAGCAACTGGACCTCGGCCAATTCGTCCTCGATTTTCTTGCGCTCGAGGTTTGCGAGCTTTTGCAGGCGCATTTCCAAAATCGCAGTTGCCTGCAGATCGCTGAATTTGTATTTCTTGACCAGGTTCGCATGCGCGTCGGCAACGTCTTTGGACGCGCGGATAGTCTTGATGATTTCATCAATGATATCCAGAGCCTTTTTGAGGCCGAGCAAGATATGTTCGCGCTCTTGCGCCTTGTTGAGGTCAAACTGAGTGCGGCGGCGCACCACCTCTTTACGATGCTTGATGAACTCCTGCAAAATGCCCTTAAGAGACATTGTTTGCGGCACGCCATCAACCAACATAACCATGTTGAAGTGGAATGTATCTTCCAAAGCGGTGTGCTTATACAAATAGTTGAGCACTGTCTGTGGGCGCGCACCCTGCTTGAGGTCGATAACGACACGGATATCCTTTGCAGACTCGTCGCGCAGGCCCTTGATGCCCTCGATCTTTTTGTCGCGCACCAGGTCGGCAATGCGCATGATGAGGTCGGCTTTGTTTACACGGTATGGAATAGAGGTGATAACGATCTGGAAGTTGCCTTTTTTGTCTTCGACGATTTCGGCAACGCCGCGCACGACAACGCCCCCGCGGCCGGTTGTGTACGCGTGGAGCAGGTCTTTTTTATTGTATGCAATAGCTCCTGTCGGAAAGTCGGGTCCCTGAACAAATGCCATCAGATCCTCGGTTGTGGCGTCGGGGCTTTCTATCAAATGATCGAGCGCGTCGGAGAGTTCGCGCAGGTTGTGCGGCGGAATGTTCGTCGCCATACCAACGGCAATGCCGAGAGTTCCGTTAAGCAAAATGTTAGGCACGGCGGCCGGGAGCACGCTCGGTTCTTTTTTGGTGCCGTCAAAGTTTGGGCGCCAGTCGACAGTGTCTTTGTCGAGGTCGCGCAGCAACTCCTCCGACATGCGGGACATCTTTGCTTCGGTATAACGGTAAGCAGCGGCCGAGTCGCCGTCGATTGAGCCAAAGTTACCCTGGCCCATCACCAGCGGGTAGCGCATAGCAAAGTCCTGGGTCATCTTGACCATCGCGTCATATACCGACGCATCGCCGTGTGGGTGGTAAGAACCGAGCACGTCTCCGACCACAGTCGCCGACTTGCGGAAGCGAGCCGAGGCCGTGAGCCCGTTTTTGTACATCGAATACAAAATGCGGCGGTGCACAGGCTTGAGGCCATCGCGCACGTCAGGAAGTGCGCGCGAAGTAATGACCGACATCGCGTAGTCGAGATACGCCTCGCGCATTTCGGTCGAAATGTTGCGGGCAACGACACCGACGTGTGCAGGCACCTCGCTAGGATTTATATCTTTATCGTTCTTATTATTCTTGTCCGCCATACAGATTGCTGAAGATTTAGGTAGGAATTACTGTTGTAACACGCTTGTGGTCGAAACTTCCAGCTGTGCGCTGCTAGGCTGTGCCGGTCGGCCCGAAAGCACGTTAGCTAACTGGCTTTGGCTATCAGACACCGCGCCGGCAACTTCGCCAGCACCGGCAGTAAGCTGCGGCAACCGCACACTAAAGCTTGCCAGCCACATCAGAGCCAAGACGCCCACAGCGCCGCCAGCAACCTGCGCAGCATGTTGCCGACGTTCGTGGGTAGACTTTGCTTTGATATTTTTCAGGTAGCGGCTCATATTAGCTTTCGAGGACGATTATTTCGGCTTCTTTGCCTTCGAGGTCTTTCTTTTTGACGGTCAGCTTTTCGATTGCTTTGACCCCTTCGGCACCAGCTTCTTTTAAGAACAATTTCAGGCCGTCTTTATGCCCCAAGTTTCCGTAGTGCATAGGGACGATGGCCTTTGGTTCCAATTGTACCGCAAACTTGTATGCGTCCGCATGGTCCAAGACACCGTCGCCTCCCACCGGCAAAAAGAGTATATCGATATCGTCGAGTTCCTGCTTTGCTGCGGCAGAGATCTGTGGATTGGACAATGCGCCCAAAAACACCAAGTTCATGCCGTCGAGCACAATACTATATATAGTATTGATCTTTGCCCCGTCGTAGCCCGTTTCCGAACCAAAGCCGCGCACAGCCACTTCCCGGACCTCATACTCGCCAGGACCCTCGATAACAAATGGCTCGCGGTCGCCAAAAGCGGCGTTTTCGGTCCCGTTAAAGTCGCGGCTTGGCGCAGACACCAAGACAATATCCGAGCCGAATTTTGATACCTTGAGGTCCGAGTCTTTGCTGGGCGGATTAAATGCCAGGGTCAGGTCGCCTTGCGACACTTTAAAGCACTCGCCACCCATGTAGCTGATAACCATATACCCTTCATTTTATCATATCTATCCCCCACAAGCCACATGAAGAAACCTTGTAAAAACGGCTGTGGTTGTATACATTGGACGAGTTCTGTCATATCGGCAGAAAGCACATAGAAAGGTATTTTGGAATGACGACGCCTAAGCAAGAGCGATTGATTAGCAAGGAAGCCAGCCTTAATCCGATTGGCCATCGCCAAGACCGGCCTCAGAGTCTCTCGCAAAAGTCGCATCCGGTCTTCGCACCGCGCACCGACAGCGAGTCGCCTCGCAAGCAAAATTTTGCTAATCTCGGCTATCGTGACCCTCGGCCCTCGCAAACTCGTCCTAATCCACGCGACGAGCAAGCTTCCATCTAACCTTTCTACCCCACTCTTTCTCACCCGTTCCTTTTTGTTCTCTCCTTCTTCCTGTTCACCTGTTCTCCCGCCCAGCAACATATGTTGCTGGGCTTTTATTAATCTATGTTGCCAATTGTAGCCTTTTCCTGTATAGTCGCTGGTAATTATCTCGGGATTATCTGAGTAATTATCAGCCATTAAGAGCGAAGGTTTAATCCCGCGGAAATCGTCCAAAGGAGGCCTTCCCAACAAACCAATATGTCAGCAACATCAGAAGCTACCAAAGTAGCAGATACTATAGATTCGTCAGAAATACCGACTTCGGTAATGGCGGTTTTTGCCGAACAAGCAATCACCCCACCCATGCCCGGCGACATCGTCGAGGGTCCCGTTATCGCGCTTGACCGTGCACGCCTCTATATCGACCTCCCACCGTTTGGTACAGGCGTTATTTACGGCCGCGAATACCTCAATGCCCGCGAAGTCATCAAGCGCACCAATGTCGGCGACCGCATCGCTGCCAAGGTCCTTGCAGTAGACACCAAAGACGGCTACATCGAGCTTTCTCTCAAAGAGGCTCGCCAGGCACTCATCTGGGCCGAGGCTGAAGAGGCTCTCAAGGGCAAGAAGCAGTTTGAGGTACTCGTTAAAGAGGCAAACAAGGGCGGTCTTATCATCGAATGGCAGGGCATCGCAGGCTTCTTGCCAGCATCCCAGCTCAAGGCCGAGCACTACCCACGTGTTATGGATGGCGACAAGGACAAGATCCTTGATGAACTCCGCAAGCTCGTAGGCGAAAAGATCGCAGTTTCGATCATTTCTGCAACTCCTAAGGAAGGCAAACTGATCTTCTCGGAGAAAGGCATCGATGACAAAGAAAAGCGCGAAATGGTAGAGCGCTACCAGGTTGGCGATATTGTCTCGGGCGAAGTGACCGGTATGGTGGACTTTGGCGCATTCGTGAAGCTCGAAGAGGGCCTCGAAGGCTTGGTTCACATCTCGGAAATCGACTGGGGCTTGGTGGACGACCCTCGCCACTTCTTTAAGGTTGGCGACCACGTAAAGGTCCGCATCATTGATATCAAAGACGGCAAGATCTCGTTGTCAGTCAAACAGCTCAAAGACAACCCATGGCAGGCAGCTATCGACAAATACAAAAAGGGCGACCGCGTTGAAGGCGTTGTTATCAAGTTCAACAAGCACGGCGCACTTGCCTCGATCGAGGAAGGCATTGCAGGCTTGGTGCACGTATCGGAGTTTGGCACTGAAGAAAAGCTTCGCCAAAACATCGAGCTCGGCAAGCGCTACCCCTTCACGATCTCACTCTTTGATCCAAAAGAAATGCGCATGGCACTCGCCTTCGCAGGAGAAAAGAAAGCGTAAATATAAGTGTTCGCTACGCTCCCTTAAAAAAACCGCCTCAACGAAAGTTGGGGCGGTTTGTTGTTTAGGCGACCATAAGCGCAAGGTCGCGCATTCGAACATGGAGCTTTTGCAATCGCAGGACAAGCTCAGGACCAAAACCTGGGTACATGTCCATGACGTCATCAGCGCCTGCTCCAAGCGCATCAACCCGCTGTTGAAAATCACCGGGCTGGGACAACCCGACGATCAGCCCTCGGGGGAACTCTTTACGGATCTCGCAAATCATATTAAATGACCGCACATCAGGAAGCGTGAGTTCGACTATAAGCGCATCATACTGATGCGCAGCACTCGACAACGCCCTCATTACACGAGCTGATGTTGTGTCACCAGGCTTTGTTCGGTCATGAATGATGGCGTTTTTGCCATCACTTCCTGCAATTGAGTGAATTGCCCTGAAGACGAAATTGGATGACTCCCAATCCCTGCATACTGTCAAAAACCGCTCGAACACGCGAGTATTGTTGCAAAACATATCTATTCTCCCAGGAACATAACCTCGGTGACTATACCCGAGCGCAGTATTTTGCGCTACTTGGCGTTAGTTTCGGTCATTGCCCGCGGACGGCCATCTTCTACCAACAGCTCTATTGCCTCTAGTACTATCTTTTGGGATTTTTTAAGCTTTTCTAGTTCAGGTTTGCGGAATTTGCCCAGGACAAAGTCGACGACCTTCTCTTGGTCGGGCTTCTTGAGCTTGCCGGTCGGGGTCGCAGGGCTGATACCCACGCGCAAACGCACAAAATCCTTTGTTTTGAGGGCTTTCTGTATAGAGTCTACGCCCCGGTGCCCGCCTGCCCCGCTACCGAAGGACATCTTGACCCTTCCAAGGGCTATATCGAGGTCGTCATGGACCACAATAAGGCCCTCAGCGGCCGCTTTGGACGCAATGAGCTTCTTGATAGGGCCGCCGGAGTTGTTCATGTAAACGTCGAGCTCCACCAATGTTGCTTTTGCAGGAATTTTTTTTGCGACGGCGCGCAATATGTCGCGACCAACATTGTGGCGAGTACCATCGTATTCAATATCCGGATTCCCAAGCCCAACCAGTATCCATTTCATGGCACAAATATAGCACACACGAGAGAGAAAACGCATCAATCATTAAAAAATCATACAAAAAACTTGCATAGAAAAAAAGTTGGCATACAATACTACTCATGCATGAGGAGAATCGTAGTGATTTTTTCACTGAACTCCTAAAATTTGCTGCGCTTGCAGCTATCATCGTTTTTCCAGTGCGATTTTTTGTAGCGCAACCCTTCGTTGTCTCGGGCGCATCAATGAACCCGACATTCGCAAACGGTCAGTATCTTATCGTTGACGAATTAACATATCACTTTGCCGACCCGGTTCGCGGAGACGTCATAGTGTTCCGATATCCGAAAGATCCATCGCAGTTTTTCATCAAACGCGTCATTGGTTTGCCCGGTGACACGGTCGTCATCAAAAACGGCACCGTGAACATACAAAAAGACGGCATTCTCGTACCACTTTCCGAACCCTACGTGATAAATATCGGCAACGGCCAAGATATGAGCACGACCTTGGGTACAGACGAATACTTTGTGATGGGTGACAACCGACCCGAAAGCTCCGACTCCCGTATTTGGGGCATCCTTCCACGTTCCGATATCATCGGACACGTTTTCCTACGACTTCTTCCCATTAATACGGCAAGTGTATTGCCGGGTAGCACCAATACGCATTTATAATATTATGCAGAAGGCAAAAACCGCCTCGCCCGAGTCACTTTTGACTCTTTGTGCTGACGTATCGTCGTTTTATGGTTTCCGTCCTGTTAAAGAACTAGAGCGCACAGTGCCAGCAACCGACCGCACGCGTGGTAACCACACGTTTGCGAGCGTTGCGCGCACCTGTGTGACAGCTGTCGCCCAAAACCCTACAGAGCCTGCAATGGCATACTATGCCACCCCAGCACCGTCGCACCTGCCGACAGGTCTCACTCTGCGCGACACCGGCGAGTTCGGACTCTCGATTGTCGGCTCGTCAGAAAGTCTGGGCGAAGTGATGCTTATTAAAACTATCGCTGCTATTTTGCAAGAGTCGGGCACACCGGTCTCGGGCATCCGCCTCAATGCGCTTGGCGACCGCGACAGCCAGCAACGCTTTAGCCGCGAGCTGTCGCTGTTCTTCCGCAAGCATGCAAACGTATTTGAGGCAGCTGGAGGTGCCGGCACGACAGAGAACCCGATGGCGGCATACCGCACTGCATCGGTAACACAACGCGATGTTTTGGCAGACGCTCCGCGCTCAGTTAACTTTTTGTCCGAAAAAAGCCGCAGCCACTTCCGCAACATACTCGAGCAGCTCGAACATTTGGGACTCCCCTACCAACTTGATTACTCGCTCATGAGCGACGACCGCGAACAGCGCGTATTGTTTGCCATCGATATAGAAAACAGCGAAACGGCAGTCATGGGTTCAATCGGAGGCCGATACGACGACTTTGTACGTCGCATGACCGGCCGCAAAGAAGGTGCAGCGGTGCACGCAAGTATCTTCTTTGCACGCAAGGGTGCAGAGCGCGGCCATTTTAACCCGCTTCCAGGCGGAGGAGCGCCTCGGGTGTACTTTGTGCAGCTTGGGTCCAAAGCCAAGCTCCAGGGCCTGCGCGTTGTCGACATGCTGCGCACCGCACGCATCCCGGCACTCCAGTCGTTTGACACAAGCCACCTCAGCCAGCAGCTTGCAGCAGCCAACAAGGCCGGGGTCCCGTATGTCTTTATCATGGGCCAGCGCGAGGTGCTCGATGGCACTATTATTGTGCGCTCAGCTGTGCGCGGCACCCAAACCACTGTCCAGCTTGCCGACCTCCCCCGAGTACTCAAGACTCTTAGGTAAGCCTTGGCTAGGCAGTTGCCCGATTTTTGGGGCTATGGTATTGTACTGGGCACATGTCAACAAACGCGGAAGTAGTCAAAAACGACGGGGAAACAACGGTGAATCTCATTCGCCGCTTTAGCAAGCGCGTGCAAGGCGCAGGCCTTATCCAAGAAATGCGCGGTCGCCGTTACTACAGCCGTGCCAAGTCTCCTTTGGTTACCCGCAAGCGCGCCCTCAAGGTCATCAAAAAGCGCGAGGAAATCACCGAACTCATCAAGCTCGGCAAGATCGTAGAGCGCGTTGGCCGCGGACCTCGCCGTCGCTAATCTGCATCATGCAGAACAAACATCTATCTATCGTAAACAAGACCCGCGGCGCTATGCCGCGGGTCGACTTTGTACGCCTTAAGGAGGCGGTCTTGGGGGCCAATTACGACCTTTCTGTCGCACTGGTCCAACCGGCAGAGGCAAAACGTGTCACCTGGGAGACCAAGCGCAAAAAAAAGCCTTCGAACGTACTGTCGTTCCCCCTTTCAAAAAACTCGGGAGAGATCATTATCTGCCCACATACTGCCCGAACACAGGCGCCCGACTATGAAGCAACACGGGACGATTTTATCGCCTATTTGTTTATCCACGGCATGTTCCATATAAAAGGCCACGAACATGGTGCTACAATGGAGGACAACGAACGGCGCGTGCTCAAGCGCTTTGGACTTGAGGTAGAACTCTAGCCGGTCGGGGACATTTTGTAATGCAAAAAATAGTAACCGGTATCGATATCGGCTCGTACCACGTCAAAGTGGTAATAGCCGAGCATCCAGACGACCCGCGGCAAGCTCCGCGTATTTTAGGCACCGGTTATGCAGAAAGCCGAGGACTCCGCCAAGGCTATATTGTTTCTATCCCCGACATCTCCCGGTCTATCTCTGCAGCAATCGCGCAAGCAAGCAAAGCCGCCAACCACAAAGTTAAGCGTGTGTTTTTAAGTGTGGGCGGTGTCGGACTCGACGAAGCATTTGCCCGCGGCGAAACAGTAGTAGAGCGCGGAGACTCATACATCACCGACCGCGACATCCCGCGTGCACTCGACGCCGCACAAGCCGCACTGCCGCCGTCAGCTACGCTCAACCGCAAAATCATCCATCGCATCCCGCTGCGATATTCAGTAGATGGTGCGACCGTACTAGCTCGCAGCCCAATCGGCATGAAGGGCACCCGCATCTCTGTCGAGACTATTTTCATCACCTGTTTGGAAAGCCACGTTAACGATCTGGTGTCCGCAGTAGAAGAAGCCGGCGTAGAAGTGGAAGACGTCGTGGCAGCACCGATTGCCGCATCATTTGTAGCTCTTACTAAAACGCAAAAGCGCGTCGGATGCATCTTGGCCAACATCGGTTCTGAAACTCTTTCCATTGTCGTATTTGAAGATACTGTGCCGATTTCACTCAAAGTATTCCCTGTTGGGGCCGCTGACATCACGCACGACTTGGCACTTGGGTTGCGCATCGCCCCCGAAGAGGCCGAACAGCTCAAGGTGGGCGCAGTGCTCGGTTCCCCATACCCAAAAAAGAAAGTCGATGACCTGATATCGCGCCGCATCAATGACATGTTCAAACTTGTCGACGCGCACCTCAAGAAAATCGGCAAAAATGAACTGTTGCCAGGCGGTATCATTTTGACCGGCGGCGGCTCGTCTATACAAACCATGTCCGATTTGGCCAAGGCAGTATTGCGCTTGCCATCGCGCGTGGCGGCACTCACCGAAGGCGCTGCAAGCAAGGTCCAGCTGCGCGACGGTTCGTGGGCAGTAGCATACGGGCTTACTATTTGGGGCTTTACCCAGGGCGGCGACCTCGAGCAGCCATCTGACCACGGAATCAAGGACCTTTTTTCCGGTCTCTTCCGATACCTCAAAAAGTTCCTTCCCTAGGGGCAGTATTTAGCCTGAAAACAGAATAAATTTTTGTCAAAATTGCGCTGCTCAATCCGGAGTGGTAGAGTCTCTGCATGCCTCAAGTACAACCAGATATAGAAGCGTTCGCTCGCATACGTGTTGTGGGTGTGGGCGGCTCTGGATGTAACGCCATCAACCACATGATCGACAACAAGGTCAAAGGCGTTGACTTCCTTTCCATCAATACCGACGCGCAAGACCTCCACCACAGCCTCGCCAAGAAAAAAATCCACGTTGGCAAAAACCTGACACGCGGTTTGGGCGCAGGAATGAACCCCGAAATCGGCAAACGTGCCGCCGAAGAAACAAAAGAAGAAATCCAGCAGGCTCTCAAGGGTTCTGACATGGTGTTTGTAGCATGCGGCATGGGTGGTGGTACCGGTACCGGCGCCGCACCAGTTGTTGCGTCAATTGCTAAAGAGCTCGGCGCCCTGACCGTCGCTGTTGTGACCAAACCGTTTTCGTTCGAGGGCCAACAGCGCATGAAATTGGCCGAGCAAGGCCTCGAAGAACTTCGCAAAGAAGTTGACGCGCTCATTGTTATCCCGAACGACCGCATCTTGGCCACCGTTGCCAAGGACACCACACTCAAGGCGGCGTTTGCGATGTGCGACGACGTCCTCAAACAAGCAGTAGAGGGTCTTTCTGACCTCATCACCCACCCAGGTATCATCAACGTCGACTTCGCCGACATCCGCGCCGTTATGCAAAACGCAGGCTCGGCGCTGATGGGTATCGGTGTCGCCTCAGGAGAAGGCCGTGCCCAGGCAGCTGCACGTGCCGCTGTCTCGTCGCCACTGTTGGAGCTTTCCATCAACGGTGCAAAAGGCGTATTGTTCGCAATCGCTGGCTCCGACGACCTCGGCATGATCGAAGTCCACGAAGCTGCAAAAATCATCACCGAGTCTGTTGACCCCAATGCCAAGATTATTTTCGGCGCTATCAAGGACGAAAAACTTAAGAAAGACGATGTCCGTGTGACAGTTATCGCAACGGGCTTTCCTGCAGCTGGCATCGCACCCCGCGGCACGGCAGTGTTCTCGAGCTTTCCTGCAGCCCGCGAAAAAGAAGAGGAGCGTGATGAACCATTCATGGGCAAGATATTCAACTCTCCATCACCTGCACGCGAAAAAGTCGTAGAGGAAAAGGCCGCTCCGGTCATATCTCCTGCCCCAGCTCCCGCACCGGCACCAGAGCCAGCCGCTAAACCTAAAAAAGAGGAAGAAGACGAGGACGAGTGGGGCGCAGTGCCATCATTCCTCCGCCGCCCGAAAATTAAGTAAAGAACTGCAAGTGTGCCCAGCATCTGGCAGCGTCTGGAAAAACCCAGACATAAGTGTGCCCTTATCCCAGATGTAAGTGTTCCCTGCGTCCAGCAAATCCTGGACGTAAGTGTTCCCTTAAAAAATCCCGCCGAGGTTATCCCTCGGCGGGTTCGTCTTTGCGTTCTGTGACTGCGAAATTTTCGCGCAGTTTTGCTTCATACGCTGCAACTTCTTGTGCTGTTTTTGGTTTACTTGATACGAACCGTTGGGACGCTGCAGCATATTGCCTCATATGGTCCGGCGAGCGGTTTCCAAAATGTGCTGCGATTTCTTTCGGAGCATAGTTCGTCAACTTAAAACACAGGTATACTGCGATTTTGCGCGGCTCGGCTATAAAGCGCTGCCGCGAGTCGCTTTTCATTTCTTGAAGCGACAAGGTGTAATAACTGCAGACCAGTCGCTGGATATCTATGATCTCAATGGCGCGCAACAATTGTACCCCTCTGCGTACCATCACCACAGGAGGAGCTGCCTTGATCTCAGGCTTAGCCTTGCGCACCATGGTACGCAACGTAACCCCAAGCCGGACGCTTACACCACTTTCGATACGCCAATACTCTTGCAGATGCACAAGATAGTGATCCTTGACCCATGTCTTTAGAAACAGGGTTGGGGCAGTCAGCATCACGGTGCGCGGGACCTCTGACTCGCCAATTTCAAGCCGAGCCAAAAAATTTTCGTACACGTCTTTGCCCAAGCTTAGGCAGGCCTGCTTGAGCACCCTTTTGAGGATCTGGCTCGACGAAGATACTGCTAGGTCGTCTGGCATGATGTCTCCATTCCAATTGATCTGCGCTTTGCAGATATATTTACGTCTGGGATACAGGGTACGCCCCTGCCCCCTTCCCGTCAACGCAGCGCTAGAGTACAATACTTCTCATGTATGAACTTGCAATAATCGGTGGCGGCCCAGCAGGGGTCGCCGCTGGCGTATACGCTGCCCGCAAACAACTGAAATCTATCTTTATTGCCGAGACAGTAGGCGGCCAATCGATGGACTCGACCGAGATCCAAAACTGGGTCGGCACTATCGCTATCTCTGGCGTCGATTTGGGCACCGCTCTTGAAAAGCATTTGCGCGCATATGCAGGCGAGTTTGTTGAGCTCCACCTCGGCGAGCGCGCCACCTCTGTTACCAAAGAAGGCGATGTTTTTACCATTACAACACCCAAAGGCTCGTACCAAGCGCGCTCGGTGCTGGTTGCAACCGGAGGATCACGCCGCAAGCTCGATGTGCCGGGTGCGAGCGAATTCGAACACAAAGGCCTTACCTACTGCGCATCATGCGATGGCCCGCTCTTTGCCGGGCAAGATGTAGCCGTAGTCGGCGGCGGCAACGCAGGCTTTGAATCTGCTGCGCAACTCTTGGCTTACTGCAAATCGGTCACGCTGGTGCACCGCCAGCCGCACTTTGATAAAGCGGATGCAGCGACAGTCGCAACCGTGAAAGCACACCCGAACTTTACCGCACTTAACGAGGCGACACCGACTGCAGTGACCGGCAACAAATTCGTTAACTGTATGACTGTTAAAAATCTCACTACTAATGCCGAAACACCTTTGGCTGTCACGGGTATCTTTGTGGAAATTGGAGCCTTTCCTGCAACCGACTTTGTGAAAGACCTGGTAACGCTTACACCCCACGGAACTATCGTGACTGACCCAAAAACCCAGCGCACAAGCGTCGAGGGCGTATGGGCTGCAGGCGACTGCACCGACGGCCTCTATCACCAAAACAACATCGCGGCCGGCGATGCAGTCAAAGCTCTTGAGGATATTTACTACTGGGTCAAGTCACATCCCACTACTTAACACTTTGATGGTCATGCGCGTGATCTGCCTCGATTGTCTCGAGTTCACGTTCGATTTGGTCGAGCTTGATCATCACTTCATCAACTTTTGAGCCTTCTGCGCGGATCTCTTCTTCTGTTTTTTCTACCAGTTTTTTCTCGCGCTTAAAGCCGGACATGATGATACTGTCTCCGATAAAAAATGACACCAAAAGCCCTGTCATGAGCATGATGACAGTACCCAACACAATAGAGGCCGGGCCGTGCAGGTAGGGGCTATATTCGGCAGTTTCCCATACACCCTTCCAAAACAACACGATGCCGACACCACCGATGAGCGCATAGACAATCGGCCAGCGGCTGAGATGGAAGCGAACCTTATCTTCGAGCTTGTCGAAAAAGGTGACGATTTTCTTGAATAGCATTACACTATTTTACCATGCGTTGACAACCCCTGAGGTTAGTGCAACAATTTTGGCAGAAGTCTGTCTCGCACTCTAACGGAGTAGTGGCCATGACCTTACATGCCGACAGGTCCTTTCTAATGCCTACAAGCATTGGCGACAGGGTCATTATTGTGGCCTACATTGTAGCCATCGCACTTCTGGGCGCAGCAATTATCTACCCTCACGCAAACTTTTTGACGGTATACGGATTTTTCGTATTGTATCTCGGCATCGCGGTCGGGATACGGTTTTTGTGCCACCGATGGATTGGCTCAAAAGACGGCCTGCTCGACCCTATTCCGGAAGCATTTTCCATTTTCGGGAATCTGGTTGTCATCATACTCTTGAGCCTCTGGATCGCTGCCAAGTATCACCGCTAACACCAAGCAAGGAGGGACACATGCATGCACGCCAAGAAATACTGCCGCCAGAGATGTTCAATCTCGACGGCCTCATGCTGTCAGGGGCCATGCACCTGGACGACCCCCATCTATCCCACATGGTGCGCACTGCCGAGGCCCTGCAAGAGAGATCTTTCGTGATTCAGCGAGAGATTCAGGACTCGCGGACATCACATCGGCAAGGTGCCCACATCCGCAGAGTGCGCCGCGTCCAGAATCACCGACGCGCTCTGGAACACAAGATCAGAGACTGGGTTAGCAACACTGTTCTCTGTGCAGCGTTCACCTCTTCGCGCGGCATGGTTCGGGGCTGGTGGGACAACCGCTCGGTTCACCACGCACGTGACGCCGAGGGCAACGAAACGGTTTCGGTCTTATCGCGCTTCTGGGGGTTGTGGATTTTTATCTTCTCTCCCCTCCGAGCAGCAAGTTCGACCAAACTGCTTACTCATGACAAGTAAGCCCACAACACTCGCTTCGGCGGGTGTTTTTTTATATCTTCTCAATAGTCGTGGCGCTGATGATGCCGTCGATATCGTATTTTTGTATGCTGCTCAATTGATTTGCAGGGGTAAGCACTCCCGTCACACGGACGTGCGCTCCGGTCGGAAAGTCTACTGGCGTTTGCGACATGAGGCGCGTGTCGATAGCGTAGTGGCCGTCGCTTTGGTCCTTGGCAATGCCAAATGCGCATTCCATCGTTTGCGGGCCAGTACTGTCTTTGTGCGGCAAACACTCCCATAGGCCGGTTACTGTCACGCGCTGCGGCAGTTGGCTATACGAGCCCTTGCCTGCTGCAACAATGCGGTAGCTGTCCCCTGTTTTTTTGACAGTGAGGGTGACCGGCTGCACGGCAGCGGCTTCGGTTGTTGTGCCTGGGCCATTGGCGACTTCAATAATGTTGCCTTCCACCGTATACATACCCTCGCTGGCCGGGGTTACAGAAACAACATCGATCTTTGCGGGCCACGGGCTTGAGGTGTGGCGGCCAAGAGCCTCGGAGCCTTCTGGATACCAAGCAGCCAAAAGTTCAGGAGATACATAGGCGCTATAGTTGGCATCCATTTCTGCTTTGCGTTGTGCGGTCGGCGCCAACAGCGATACTGCCTGGAGCTTGGTGCCAAACTCAGTTACAAAGGCCCTCACAGCCGTGTCATCCCCGCTTGAAACCGACTCAGGCGGCGCCTTCGGATGCGAAAAAACAGCAAAGCCTATGGCTATAGCAAGCGCCACCGCAACCCCGGCAGATATTTTAGTTTTCATACTCTTATCATACCTGACGCATGAAGCTGTGTTTTATGACAAAAAAAGACCGCGGGTTAGGCGGTCGGGGAGGAATTCGGTCACACATAATTTTTTGTTAAAAATTTGCGCGACCCCGGCTCGGCATCGTCATGCCTGCGCCTTTCGAATCCCTCACACGACGTGCTCCGCACGTCGCTCCTCTGCGCAGTATTTTCACTACGTTCAAATCTGCGGAGAGGGAGGGATTCGAACCCTCGATACCTTGCGGCATACTGCGTTTCGAATGCAGCGCGTTCGACCACTCTGCCACCTCTCCAGGACGGCTCAACGGAAAAACAATAGCATTTTTTCAGGTTTTCGGCTATATTTCACAGCAAGGCCCAGTGGGTCTGCCGTATATTCGGCCCTATCGTCTAACGGTTAGGACGCCGGCTTTTCAAGCCGTTAATCGGGGTTCGATTCCCCGTAGGGTCACAAAAATACACAAAACCTGCACTGCTGCAGGTTTTGTGATTTTTGTGAGGCCGGACCGATATTTTGCACTTGCAAAACCGGGAGGCGGGGTCGGCGACCAAATTTTGTGACGACAAAATTTGAGTTGTGGACCACAAGAAAACTAGGCAGGGTCGTGCGAATTTTTACCAAAAAATTACGCCTGACCGATTCCCCGTAGGGATTTTAAATATTGAAGCTTTCATATAATGTACTGCTATGATATAAGTACGCAGGTTTAATGTATCGAGAAACTGATACACTTGGCTTCGGCTGAGGACTTGTGGCGGGCTTTTTGTATCTAAAAAATGAAAATGAATTCTACTGAGAGTGGCAGCAAATATATGAAGTTACTTTGCGTAGATATGATTTTTCTTGTGATTGATTTTTTAATAACTTTCGCAATATTTCACCTTTGGTTTTGGCTCTTTTCAAATAAAATTATTCTTACGATTCTGATTTGCATAACTTTGTTTGGTCTTGGAAAACAAGTCTGGAAAGGTATAGGCGATATAGTAAATCACTGGCTTCTTTATCAAAGAAACAGACATATATGAAAGCAAAAATAAAACGGTAGGCCAAGGATTTTTTGCAGGTTTTTGCTACATACCTTATTTCTTTGATATTAATGCAGATAATACTGGGAGACATATCTTCTAGTTATAAAGGTAAGCTTTATGGAGGGGCTGCAATGATTGCATTTGTATTATTTATTGCTTACGAGGGTGGGCGAAAGCACAAGATTAAAAACGAACATGAAATTTAAAACATATCTAGCATGTCTATGTGTTTTTGGGATTCTAGCAGCGCTAGGTTTTTTTCTTGCAAACAAACCAGTGGCGCCAAGTATGGTAAAAAATACAGAAATTATTGCAACCACTTCTCAGCAAGATTGTTGGAATGGTCATTTAGCCTCAAGCAACTCCTATGGGCTATCGATCTCGCAACAGCGGGACTGTGCATTGCTGGCTCTTGCTTCTGCGGATCCAAATTCAGTTAAAGTCACAGCTACAAAGGTTGGAGATGTTCCGCTAGCTACTATTAAAAAAATGGCAACAGAGTACGGGTATGTTAGGGATACAGCCGGAGACTACAAAAGCACCCCACTTACCACTACATTAAAAGAATGTGTTGACTCTGAGCAAAGTAATGCTGGGCAATATAGCTGTCTCTTGGATACAGAAGAATCACTACAAATTATCATACGTTCGCTCGTTGTAGGTCTCATTCAAAGCGAGAAAGAAGTTGCGCGCATACAATACGACAGCAACCCTGAGTACTATGCAGATACTGCCAAGCAGTATTGGGAAGACTGGTATGTGGCATCAATCCAAACGGATAATCAAAAAACTGCGGCCTGTAACATAGCTGGTTTAGACGCATTTGGTGGCAGTATCGAACCTCAGGTAGTGTCCAATTGCTTTATTCAACACAATGCCGCCGACATACTCTGGCTTATTGACCAAAAGAAACAATTGGAAGAAAGTACGGCGCAAAAAATTAAGGAACAAAGGTAGGAGAAAAGTAGGAACTTACAGAAATGTTTCAAGTAATACTTACTCGCTCACGGATTACGGGTATCTCGTTTACAGCCGACCTCTCAACCACACTACGTAACAGTGCTTCATCTTTTGCGAATATAAACCTGTCACTTGTCACGGCGGAGAAAATATTAAATGGCCTCAACCGGTCTTTCGTGATTATAATCTCCTGAAAACTATCACCCTGATTTCCCATGACTAAACAAGTCTGTGAAGAGAGGGGTATCATTTTCATTGCGCCCGGAGTAATAATCCCTATTCCTTGGCCGTACCTACTAGGATTAAGGGTAGACGGAGGCACCAGGGTGAAGGGATTGTCGGTAGTAATAAAAGCCCCACCTTTTGTTGCTCTGAGCAAGTTCCAGTCCATTTGCATAAAGTAAGGCACTATATGTCCTGCAAGATCGAGCATGGAGCGGATAGTGTTTTGCCGCGGTATATCGAGTTTATATTGATCCTCTTGAACAAATCTAAACAGTTCTTCGGCATCCGCTTCCTTTCCTAGTTTACCCAGCTCTTCTCTGCTCTCCTCAATTTTTTCTTTAGCTGCCTCTACTGAAGAAAAAAGCATTTTATTAATCCGTCGAATACTTTTTTCCTGCAGCTCTTTTACTCTCTTTTCGTAATCTGGCACTCGAGTCATTTGAAGCGCTATATATACAGCTATGTGTATTTTTTCTTCCTGTGTTATTGACTCATGTTTATCGAGCTTATTCAAAGCGAAAGCTGCATCTCCCTCAACTTCTGATAAGTATTGTTCAACCTCGACACTGAGCGAGCCGTCCCGTTTCTCTATACGATAATAGTGGCCTATTACAGCAATTTGATCAGTTTTTTGATGACGGAATTGCTGTGTGACGCGGTCATAGACCCAGACTCGTTCATGTTCATCAGCGAAGCCTTTCAGATAAAACTGGGGAACATAATGATGTCTTTTTTGTTCTTTCATTACCTATATGTGCTAGTGGTTCATGGCCAATTCTATCACTCTACGTTTATATTAAACCCCAACCGATACTTGACTTTAGTGCAATATTATACTATTGTATTAATTAAGTAGTTCCTTTCAAATATCAAACCAAACCTCAAAAGGAGGCCCCGTGCCTAGTCTCAGTGAATACGGACATATGCTCGCAAACAAAAAGTGCGATTGCGGGAGAGCGCTAGCTGAACTGCCTATCGAAAATTACGATCACCCGGGTGGTTGGAGAGTTGAAGGCATCGAAAAACGCCAGTGGCTCTCGGTTGTTTGCCCTGAGTGTAATTACGGAATCTCGCTCTACAAAGTTGGAATTCCAGGCAGAGCAAACGCTGCTGAGTCAAAAGTCGAAGAGCGGCGTTTCTATCCTGAACAGCCGTCGTCGGGCGAAGTGCTTACTTCTGCACAAGCCTACCGCTTAATGAATGGGCTCGAGGCGGGTGATCCGACAAGCGAGACGAGTGATCTCTTTCAGCGTCTCAAAATCGACGCGCGGGAGATCGATTTTTTCGTGAGCGAACATGTGATGCAACATTCGGATAGTTTGAATCTCTCCGATAAGCAACAGGGGGCGTGCAGAGATGCCGCCCGGTTGTTGGTATCAATGGTTGTAATGGGAACTGAAATCGACACTGAACAGATGGACCATTTTGCCAATTGGTTTGTCGATCACGTGATCAAGTTCGGCATGAGTCCTATGGACTACATGGTATTCGCCACCTACCTCAATACCGCCGGATTCAGAGATCGATCTCTTTATCCCAAGGACTAACTGATTAAGTGCTACTCTATAAGCCGCCCCTCAAAAGGCGGCTTTTTCTTTTATACAGTTAGCACATCGCGCAACTCTTTTAGGCTACTTGTGATATATTCCCTGTATGTCCCAAGTTCGGAAAGCCACACTATTGGGTCACAAATGTAGCGAAGCGAAATGCAGGGATTCTAAAAATGCACGGGGTGCGTTTTTAGAAGAATCGAAAGCCGGACCGCGACGGCGGGAGGCAGGGTCGTGCGCGTTTTTAGTAGAAAACGACGCCTGACCAATTCCCCGTAGGGTCACAAAATTACACAAAACCTGCAGCAGTGCAGGTTTTGTGTAATTTTGTAGGGACAATATTGCCTATATACTAAAGAGGCGTGCACATATATAAACAAAGTCGGATAGCGCGCAGTGCTCTCGTGGCCACTCTTGTGGTTAGTTTTTTTGCTCCGAGTGCGGCGTTTGCGGCTGGCACATACGCCTGGACCGAACATGCTGATGCAGGCAGTCGCGACTGGAGAGCCATCACCTCATCCTCCGACGGCACAAAGCTCGCGGCAGCCGCGAACGGTAACTACGTCTGGACCTCATCCGACTCGGGTACCACCTGGGTTGAGCAAACTGCGTCTGGTGGCAACACTTGGTATGTAATTACCTCCTCCGCCGACGGCACGAAGCTCGCGGCAGCTGCGGTTAGCGGTAACCTTTACACCTCACCCGACTCAGGTGTGACCTGGGTCCACCGAAGTGCAGCCGGCAGCACTAACTGGACATCAATTACCTCATCCGCCGACGGCACAAAGCTTGCGACAGTTGCGTTTAACCTCAACATCAAAACCTCATCCGACTCCGGCGCTACTTGGACTAGTCAAAGTGGCTCCGGTGGCCGCAACTGGCAATCCATCACCTCCTCCGCCGATGGTACGAAGCTCGCGGCAGCGGTGTCTTTTGGTGGTGATATCTGGACATCCATCGACTCAGGCGTCACCTGGACCGACCAAAGCGGCTCTGGTGGTCGCAACTGGCAATCTATTACCTCGTCCGCCGACGGCACCAAACTTGCTGCAGTTGCACTCAGCGGCGACATTTACACCTCCGCCGACTCGGGCGCTACCTGGACCGACCAAACTGCCGCCGGTAGTCGCAACTGGAAAACCATCACCTCATCCTCAGACGGCACAAAGATTGCGGCAGGCGTAGACGGCGGATATATCTACGCTTCCACCGACTCGGGTGTCACCTGGACCGAACAGACTACCCTCGGCAGTAAAGCATGGGGGTCCATCACCTCCTCTGCCGACGGCACAAAACTTGCTGCGG
This sequence comes from Candidatus Adlerbacteria bacterium, assembly GCA_028286785.1. Lineage (GTDB taxonomy): Bacteria > Patescibacteriota > Minisyncoccia > Phycocordibacterales > SBAW01 > GWA1-54-10. The sequence goes on along the minus strand of JAQBQX010000037.1, from coordinate 5,796 downwards.
CAGTGTATTATACCGGCGTTCCGGGCAGCAATATTTGGACCGGCTTTCTCGCCTTCGCACCTAGTGTCACAACAGTGGCGGCATCATCTCTCACGAGGACGACCGCGACCAGCAACGGAACCATTACAGCAACCGGCGGCGCAACTGTGACCACGCGTGGTTTTGTGTACGGAGCTACGACAGCATACGGCGCAACGACAACCTCCTCGGGAAGCTTCTCGACGGGCGCATACACCGGATCGATCTCTTCTCTGACCTGCGGGACCGCCTATCATTACAACGCGTACGCAACGAACTCTGAAGGTACATCCTACGGATCCGATACGACCTTCACCACCTCCGCCTGCGACACGACGGCTCCAGTCATTGCTCTCGTGGGGGAAAGCTCTGTAAGAATTTTGCAGGGTGGTACCTATTCTGAGCTGGGCGCGACATCCGTCGACGAAACCGACGGGGATATTAGCGGGAGTATTGTGACTACTGGGAGCGTTAATACACGACTACCCGGCTCATACACCATCACTTACACCTCAACCGACTCAACGAATAATTCTTCAAGCGTGTCGCGTACTATCACTGTCCAGTCTTCCGGCGGGGGCGGTGTTTTCTATGGCGATGCTTCGGCATTCCCGGGCTACGTTGCACCACGCCCGCAGATCATGTATCCCGACGGCAGAATTGTATACCTCGACATTCCAAAGACCCAGGACCCCCCATCAATGCAAAGCACCGAAACCTTTGGGACGGATCTTCGTATCGGCACGACCTCTCCCAACGTCCAGCATCTTCAACAATGGCTCAATAGAAACGGATTTTCTCTTGCTGCATTTGGTCCGGGCTCGGTAGGCCATGAGACTTTGACCTTCGGCTCAGCCACGCGCCGCGCGCTAGTTAAGTTCCAGCAAACACACAACATTACTCCCACTTCAGGATACTTTGGGCCACTGACGCGGGCGGCCCTTAATGCGCTTGAAGCTTCTAACTGATGCTATATGGAATCAAAAAAATCTACAGTACTTAGAATGGACAACATGGGCATCGTGGTAGAGTCTCTCGATGAAGTCGTTTCTTTTTTCACCGAACTTGGACTCAAGCTTGAAGGGCGAGCGATGATCGAGGGAGAATGGGCAGGGCGCGTTACGGGACTGGGCGACCAGCAGGTTGAGATTGCAATGATGGCCACTCCCGATGGCCACAGCCGACTCGAGCTCTCGCGATTTATCACTCCAGCCGTAGTCGCTGATCACCGCAGCGCTCCCGTGAATGCTCTGGGCTATCTGCGTGCCATGTTCACCGTAAGCGACATAGACGAGACGCTTGCGCGCCTTGTAAAGCACGGCGCAGAGATAGTTGGTGAAGTGGTTCAATATGAGAACTCGTATCGGCTCTGTTATGTTCGAGGTCCCGAGGGACTTCTCATTGGACTGGCCGAGGAGTTAAAATAGTCTCCACAAGTTCGGAAACCCAACTCTTAGAGTCACAAAATTTGAGTTGTGGACCACCAGCTAAATTACGCCTGACCGATTCCCTATAGGGTAAGTAACCCAAACATCTGTACCCTGCGGACTGCTCTTTCTTTCAATACCTGCACCTAGCTGACTAGAGAGTGAGTCAACAATATTGGTACCAAGTCCATCTCCGTTCACTTTAGTAGTGGCTTTCAACCCTATCCCGTTGTCACTTATACCGAGCTTCCAGTTTTTTTCGACAGCTTGATAGGTGACCTTTACGTCACCCTCACCAGAAGGAAAGGCGTGTTTCAGTGCGTTTATTACTAGCTCTGTGGTGATAAGTCCCAGGCTGATCGCTTCATCAGGTAGAACTGTACCGGCAGTTCCGCTCACTGTCAGTGTAATAGGCTTGCGACCGCCGATCATAGATTTGGAAAGGCTTTTACAAAGAGTGGTCAAATACTCGACCACCGGCACTTCAGAGTCATCGCCTGTCGGATCGAGATTGCGCTGTACAGTCGCTATGGAAAGTATCCGATCGTGGGCGTCTGTTAGATGGAGCCTACTTTCCTCCGATTCGACGCTATGGGCCTTGAGAAGGATAATACTAGCGATGAGCTGCAAACTGTTGGCTATTCTATGACGCATTTCTTTGAGAAGTGTGTCTTTTTGGTGCATTAGCTTCGCCCTCTCGGTAATGTCTTCGATAGAGATCAATATCTTACGCTGCTCGTTATCGTATTTGATTTCGCGGGCATTGATCCGCATACACCGCTTCCCCAACCTCTCAAAGGTATGCTCAAGTTCAAATGCTTCTACAGTTTTCTTTTCTGGCAGCACTTCTTCTAGAAGGGTGCGAAGTTCGGGGATATTCCACTCGCCGTTTCCGAGTTCATAAAAAAGCTTGTTGTGCGCGTCTGTATAATCCGTTTGGAATCTATCATAGAAAGCTCGGCTCGCGACAATGACGCGCAACTCTCCGTTCAGCACTATCATCGGCTCGCGGATGGTGCTGATTATCGCATCAGAGAGCTCAGGATCTAGGCCCTGTTGGGGGAGATTCATATACACCATACTATCCTTGTTGAGGTATGAAAGCCAGGTGAAGTACTTATGAAAAGAAACCGCTGTTTCTTATCTTTAACTCTCTCATGACAGTGCTGACCGATTCCAATTCTGTCTCATTTGGAGTACTATAATTTGCATTAATATAATGAAAGATCCATATGAACCGAGTTGTACATTTTGAAATCATGGCGGATGACCTCGACCGCGCGCAGAAGTTTTATGAGGCAGTGTTCGGCTGGACCTTCCAGGTTATGGGCGAAGAGTTCGGCCACTACCGTGTCATTGTGACCGGCCCAGGGCCCGACGACATGGCCCATGGGGTCAAGATGGAAGACGTCGGCATCAATGGCGGCATGATGAAGCGCAACGCTCCCCTGCCCGAAGACGGTAAAAGCCCTAACGCATTTACCTGCATTATTGGCGTGGCTGATATTGATGAAGCAATAGCAAAAATCGATGCAGCGGGCGGCAAGCCACAAAGCGATAAAACGGATGTGCCAGGTGTGGGCAAACTGCGTTACTACAAAGACACCGAGGGTAACATCTTTGGCGTGCTCCAGCCGGAACCTCGACAAGCATAATAAACAATATCGAGAAAGCGCCCGAGTGGGCGTTTTTTATTTGTGCGCGATACAGTCTCTGCCAAGAACATTTTTAGTCGCCTAAAGCTATGCTTGTTTCTCCTTAATTTTGTGCGCGATACAGGGCTCGAACCTGTGACCTTCCCCACGTCAAGGGGACGCTCTACCAACTGAGCTAACCGCGCGTTATCAAGACGATACCAAAAGCCAGGACATTTGTCATGCTATTGTTGAGCAATGAACAAACAAGCGGGCTTTATTTCCATAGGTCTATTACTAGCCATTATTTTGGGCGTAGCGGTCGTGGGCGGCGGTTCGTATTATGTGATGCAGAAGATGTCGGTTCCTCAGCCGGAAGTCGTAGCACAGAACGAGGCAGATTCGCAACAAACTACACAAACCTCACCTAATGGAGTGACAATCAATTCCCTTACGTCTGCCGTCGGCAACCCTACTTTGACCGGCAAGGCTGGAACAATATCTAAGGCAAGCGATCTTTACATCAGTGTGTATGGTCAAGATGGCAAAGTTTGGGGCAGCGGTAATGCAGACCCGGTAATAACCAATGGCCGTTGGTCAATCCAAGTAGGTGCTCCAGACTCTACATTTAAACTTAGTCCCGGGTCTTACACTGTATATGTTGGAGACCCGCGCGCACCCCTTGCGCAAGGCACGCTAACAATTACCAGCCCTGAGTCAACTTCTACAACAAAGACCCAAGAAAATGTTACAGCTGCACCTACAATAAATGTAACTGGCTTTAAGGCTGAGGGGCCGGCAACTATTACAGTCTCGTATGCAAACCTGCCGAAACGTACCAGCGCATTCGCTGTCTGCACAGATAGTAATACTTGTACTGACTGGGTAGAAAATTTTGTCCCGCCTTCTCCGACAGGCACATATACAATGTCTGTTCAACACGGTTATGCCCAGAGTCAAAAAGGTCTATCTGCTGGTAAGTACAAAATTGTTGTGATAGGTTCCGAATTTAGCGACCATATTGTATCGAGTGGTACATTTATAGTCCCATAAAAATAGCCTGGTAAAAACCCGTGCTATTGTTGAGCCATGAACAAACAAGCGGGCTTTATTTCCATAGGTTTATTAATCGCCATTATTTTGGGCGTTTTTGTAGTTGGCGGCGGTTCGTATTATGCGATGCAAAAAATGCCTGCTCCGCAGCCGGATGTGGCGGTGCTTAATCAAGGGGATTCGCACACTACAGCTTCTTCAACATCTCCTATTACACAAAATAAAAAGCAAGCCGCTTCATGCATATTAAACGGCAAAACATATCCAGACGGTGAAAGCACATACTACACAACTCTCCCCGATACGGGAGTAGCAGGCGGAGCAGGAATGCCGATAACTGACTTGGTAAAGTGCCAAAACGGTAAATGGTACGACCCGCAGGCGGGCACTTACATAACGGTTACTTCTGCAGCCTCTGCATCAACTGTATCAGTCCCGGGTATGAGCAAGTACACCGACACGGACTTTGGTTTTTCTTTTTGGTACCCAAGCTCATGGAAAGTATCTACACACAGCAATTCAGCAGTGAATTCGTATCCGAACGGAAGTTATGACGGAAACATTTCTATCAATTCGCCAACAGGCCATCTACTTACAATTCAGAAGGTCACTTCAAATGACTTTACGTATAGAGTGAGTGCCGGCACTTGCGGCTCCTGCGGACCGGTAAATTATTTCTTCGATACCGTGCAACATCTGTGGATGAAGCAGTATCCTGACGGCCCAGCTGCGGCTCCTGGCGCTACACCCGAACAAATTGCGCAATATAAAATTCCTAAACCCGCTGATGTCTCTAACAACACTATGGGAGGGTTACACATCTTCTCGACAGAACAAAAAGAATCGGCTGTCATTATTCCATTATCCGCAAGACATTTCGTGAAGGTTATTGATAATACCTATACCGAAATGTGCGGCAGTTCTTGCGCTTCTTCAGATATTAAAGGTGGTGCAACTTATTTGGCTAAAACTGTAGTTGCGACCGACCCATCAGTCGCCACACCAGTCAGTGTCGCTGAACAAACTGCGACAATCAAAGCTGAAGCGGCTGCTTACATACAATAATTATATGAATATACAAAAAGGCTTTATTTCCATAGGTCTACTTATAGCCATTATTTTGGGCGTAGCGGTCGTGGGCGGCGGTTCGTATTATGTGATGCAGAAGATGTCAGCTCCTCAGTCGGATATCGCGGCGCTTAGTCAGGGAGATTCGCCAACAGCCACTCCAACAACACAAGAAAAGACAACCAATGGAACTAATTCTGTGGGGCCAAGCGCTTCATTTAAAGTATCCACACTTGTTGGCACTACCCAAACTCTTAGCATAAGCGGTAATTGTGCCAACGTACCTGGCGCACTGGATATTCGGATTGTGTCAGGAAAAACCACATTAGCCACAAACAGACTTCCAGACGATGCTGTATATATAGATTACACACACCATGGCGGAACACTCGGGGCGACCTGCAACAGTACTAGTGGCACTTTTAGCACGCGTGATAGTAACCCACAACTACAGCCCGGTATATATACCGTTGGTCTGTATACCTATACCACTGTATCTAGCAGCGAAGGCCCTCAACCACAAAACGTGAAGCTGCTTGCAAGCGGCACACTAACTGTCACCAAGGCTGTTACGTTTAAAACATACTCAAACCACG
>JAQBQX010000026.1 GCA_028286785.1 Candidatus Adlerbacteria bacterium | reverse complement strand
GAGGATGCATGTCGTAGCCTTGCCAAATATATGTCTGGAGAATGTCGCGATAATCGGGCAGCCGGTAGCAAATGTCCGCGGTCGTCAGTCCGTAGCCTTCGAGCTGACGACGGAAATCCTTGCTGACCATTGCGAGCTCCTATGTAAAGACCAAGCCTCTACAGTAAACGCCCACATCAATTCAAGGTCAAGTTAATGTATGTATAAAAAAACCGCCCGAAAGCGGTTTTCGCTCCAAGCGGTATTAGCGGGAGAACTCGGCAGGTAGTGCATCCTTCGGAAGTTGGTAGAAGGGTTCTTTGTTCGGTTTGTCTGAGACTGCGACGCCATTAGGGCCGACGCAGCCGTACGTCGCCTTGCCGTATTCGTAGACGACTTTTCCCTTAGGCAAGTCTTTTTTAAGCCAAGAACATTCTGCCTTGGTGACAACACGAGTAAGCTGACCTTTAAGCGGCATTCTAACCTCCTCTACGATGGAAAACGGGAAACTCTGACGCAACACTACTTTTTTATTCACTTAAAATCAAGCAGTCCGAGTCCTGCCTGCAGGTACTCATTTTGACCCAATTAAAATAACGACCTACTGTCGCTTCGCGATCGTGGTCTAAATATACCTCTCACTGTTCAAAAAAACACGGCCTTTTCAGGTCGTGCTTGTGGGTTATTGAGTCTTGCCTTCGGGCTTTGGGATGATTTCGTAGACCGTACCACCGCCGTCGTCAAGGGCAATGACTTTGACCCTACCTTCGGCCGGAATTTCCAAAAGAGCATCCTTTAGGTCAGGCAGCTCATCTGCCACAGCCTCGCAAATGGGCCACATGGCGCTGCCCCGAGCAACAGGTTCCTGGCCTTGGTCGCGATACTGCTGCCAGTCGGCCCCAGGCATGAGCTGGTCGACAATCCAGCGCCAGCGCGAATCGACCTTGATGCACACCATCACGACTTGGTCGCGCCGCAATCCCTTTATATGCAGTGCTCGATGTGCCATCTCTGCAAGTCGCAGTGCACATGTCTGCATCATGTCGTGCCGCTCCTTAGCAGCCTTGCTCATCGGTATTATTTCGCCTTCAAGTGGGGCTTGGGCGTCCAAGACTGCCTCCCGTTTGTTTGTGGAACCAAACAAGAAAATACCATTCTTATATAGATGCGTCAATAATTTCGGGTGACCGATTTTTCGGGCCACTTAAGATGAATGTAATCTCAGTTTGAGCGTGGCAAGGACTGTTTTCTACTTAAAAAAATGGTGGGCAAAGAGACCGCAGGAGGGGCTGTGGCTCAATAAAATTACTACAATCACGAAAAATACGCCGATATATAGCAAGATATAGGTTGTCTCAAAAAAATTACCACTACCTTCTGCAGTGCCAGCCTTTTCCCATTTCTGTGGATAAATAGATGTAGTGTCAGAATCGAAAATACCTGGCGTAAACAAGCCAAGCGCCTTTTCTAGCCGAGTGGTTATTTTTTGCTGAGACTTAAAACCAACGCTCAGATCTTCAAGATATTTAAACCGTAGCACGGCGAATGCAGCTAGTATGCCGAGGATATAAAACGTTTTTTGAAAAGAAGTTAGTGTGGTTTCGCTTTGAATAAGCCAACCGCCTATACCGAGTAGAAGTCCCAACGCCCACACTCCTATACTTTGTACACGTTCTCGGATTGTACGCAGGGATTCGTAACGCTCGCTGAGTGCAGCTAGTAGCACTGTTACTTTCTGCTCTTTATCGAGTGGATGAATCATATTGCAACTATATAGCTAAATAGTCCCATGCCTGGAGCATAAAAGCTTGTGCTTTGGTCGGGGTATGGTCTCCGTGAAATAAATATTTTAAGTCACTTACCTCAGCGTAATTCTTTGCTTTGTCGGAATCTTTCATGTCGCTCCAAATCTGTAGAGCTACTGCACGCGCGTCTTCGCGCCGCGTTTGGTTTCGAAAATGTGCGTGGGGTATATTCCACACTAAAGACTCAATTAAAAACGATGCCATTGAGTCAGGTTCGATAATGGCTTTATCAATCATCTCATTGCGGGTGTGCTTGAGAATACGGACTACAGGTTTGTAGCCTCGGTCAGTGGCATCATTTTTGCTAACGCCGTTTGCGTAGTGTTGGTCGGGGTAGCTAAAGGTAGTAACTCCACGGTCTGTAACAAAACCTATACCTTCGGCTTCTACGTTTCCAAACGAGCGGTAGCGTTTGTGGCCAAAGGCTGGCACAACATCGGCATTTACGCGATAACTATTTCCTTTAACGCGGATGCACTTATCTTTTCTTTCGACTGTCTCTGCGCCAAAAACTTTTAATAACTCTGCGTGTACGTCATTTTTAAACTGCTCAAAACGGTATGTTGCGGCAGTAGTGTTTGCTTCGTGCAGGGCTTTGTCAACTGCAGATAAACTTGAGGTGTCAGGAAAGTAACTTTCGTTGTAAACAACAGCAATGTCTACATCGCTATCGGCGCGGATGTTGGTTCGATTTCTATGGGAACCCTGTTTTATAACTGTAACGTCCGTGCCAAATCGTGCGCGCATTGCTTCAATGACCGCGCTCATAGCGTTTTGGCATTTCTGTTCTTCGGTCTCGCTTATTGGGCTTGCCCAAAGGTTTATTCGGTCACCGCTTACGTTCATAGATACAGTGAATATACCCTCTGAGCGTTGTAAATCAAAGACTGACCAAAAACCCCCTTATAAGACCCACTCCATCCTTTTGAAGAAGGGTAGTTACTTTTGCGCACAGTTTGTCTGTTTCGCGACCAGTACTCTCGACTACCGTCGCGGGTACTTTTCCATCTCGCGGACTCGATAAGGAAAAGTCTTTCTCGTCCTGCCGAAAGCAAAGCAGTTTGCTTCCTGTCGCGGAGCACAGAAAAAGCCTCCGCAAGGGCCTTATCTTTTCTGTGCTCGCGTTAGTCGACGACTTTAGAACCGTAGATTGGTTAACGGCGTACCCTGCGCCAGGATTTACATTAAAAGAAATAGCCGCCCTTTGTGAGGGCGGCTAAGATAGACTTACTTCGGATATTTTCTTCCATTTGTTTGCGGCGCCTTTGATATGCCAGAGGGACAGAACACCCACCGCAAAACACAGAGGCAGGATTTTTGTCTGAGACAAACGGTCGCGTAGTTTCACCTTTGTCTCAAGTGTCGCATCGCCATACATAAGACTCAAGTGTGGGCGGTACCCCTCCTTCATGCCAAAAAGTTCTTGTGCTTCAGTATTGAAGTTCATCAGAACTTCCGTTCTTTCGCACTCTGCGATTAGGCATCGGTAGCGGTTTTCTCCCAAGGAAAAATTAGCGAGAGTAAGAGGAAAAGCTTGCGTCTCTGCAAGCTGTCTCATACCCGCCATTATTTCTGTGGGATTTTGCGGAATTCCCCCAAGAAGGGTTATGTGCGGCTCAAAAACAGGCGTCTTTATTTCCTGAGCAATTTCCGTGATTATCTTACGGATTACTCCATACTCTTGATGCGGCAACTCGAGCCACAAAGAGTATTCGTCTAGTTCTCTTTGCATCTCGCGCTCCTGTTATCTTTTCCAAACAAACTATACAATACAAACAAGATTTTGTCAGCTCCGCGACCAGGACTCGGCCAAGAACATTTTTTGTCGCCGTCGCTTCAAAAAATTTCTCGGCCCTGCTTACGCGACCCGACCTGCTGGCCGTGTGCGACCCAGGGAAGTCCCTGACGAGGGACCCGCGCTCGCTTTCTCGTCCTGGTCTGCGGTAGAAAAAGAAAAAACCGGAGACATGCTCCGGCCTTTTCTTTTTTGCTCCGCGACCAGGACTCGAACCTGGAACCAACTCCTTAACAGGGAGCTGCTCTACCATTGAGCTATCGCGGAATGTATCCCAACCATCTGCCGGAATATGTTCGACAGTATAGCCAAATTTGGGCGTTTTGGAAAGGTGTTTGCGCACCCTACAAACGGCAGCTTTTTATGCTATAGTCGGGCCGGATATAGAAAGGGAGGTATACCGTGTTTACGGCTTAAACGGATATTTTCACAACCGATTGAGGCGGAGGTCATGCCACCGCCACCGAAAGGCAGCACAACGTGCGCGCATTGTTTGCGGCCAATTGTGCCCGGCACACCGGTGGCGCATGCATGGATAGGCGCGCCGCATCCATATACCCACGCAACATTTGCCTGTGACGAGTCGGGTGGTGCAATGTATGCCGGTATATGGGGCGAATACAAATTGCACGGTCTGCATGAGCTGTACGGCCTTTCGAAACCCGACCAAGAAATCACGCTTCAGGCAACCGAAGTTGTATCCCAAGCACTTGCTCGACCGCCCACCTAGTGGGCGGTTTTTTTATGATGCATTCCGGCCATAAAATTGGTACAGTTTGAGGAATGCTCGCGCCAATTTCCAAGACCAATTTCCTCGACTTTCTTTTTTGCCCCAAAAACTTGTGGCTCAAGCTCAATAAGCCCGAACTGTTGGAGCTGTTTGAGTTGTCCGATTATGAACAGCATTTGGCCGACGAAGGCAACGAAGTTGAGGCCTATGCCCGGAGCCTTTTCCCGGGCGGGGTCGAAGTAAAGGCGTATGGCCAAGAGGCTGCGCTCGACACCACCAAGTTTATCGCAACCGGCGTGCCCTCGATCTTTCAGGCAACATTTATTGTCGACGGCTTCCAAGTCCGCAGCGACGTGCTCGAGCATAACGAAGACGGCACTTGGAACCTGTACGAAGTAAAAGGCACCAGCGGGGTTAATGACGGCGGCAGCGGCCGCAACCATATCGACGACCTTGCGTTCCAGTCTTCGGTGCTGCGCCGCTCTGGCATCAATGTAGAAAACTGCTACGTCATGCACCTTAATAACGAGTATGTGCGGTTTGGCGAACTCAAGATCGAAGAGTTGTTTGTAGTCGAGGATGTAACCGAAAAAGTAGAGGCGCGCATGGCCGCCGTAGAAGACTGTATGGCAGCCGCGCACGAATATCTCGGCAAAGATATCGAGCCTTTGGGCGGCTGCGAGTGCGTGTACAAAGGCCGCAGCGCGCACTGCACCACATTTGCATACAGCAACCCGCATGTTCCTGCATACTCGGTACACGACCTGTCGCGCATTGGGCTAAGCAAGAAAAAGCTCGCCGCAATGGTGGAGGGCAATATCTTTGACCTAGCCGATGTGCCCGAGCATATCGAATTGTCCGACACGCAAACAAATCAGATCAAGGTGCACTTGCGGGGAAGTGCGATGATAGACACCGACTCTATTGCCGCCGAACTCAGCGGGCTCCAGTTCCCGTTATATTTTTTGGATTACGAAACATTCTCGCCAGCAGTGCCGCTGTTTGACGGATACCGGCCGTTCGACAAAGTGCCGTTCCAGTTTTCGCTCCATATATTAGAAAGTGCCGATGCCGAGCCGACCCATGTCGAATATCTGCACATGGACCAAAGCGACCCATCCGAAGCGGTGGTTGCGCTGCTAGAAGAGCATATCGGACCCGAGGGGACTATTGTCGCCTGGAACAAGTCGTTTGAAATGGACGTGCACAAAAAGCTGGCGGCACGCCTTCCGGAGCGACGCGCATTTTTAGAGCGCACCATCACCCAGTTTTACGACCTCAAGGACGTATTTCATAAACAGTACTTCGTGCACCCCGAGTTCAGGGGCAGTGTCTCGATCAAAAAAGTGCTGCCCGCGCTTGTGCCGTCTTTGCAATACAAAGAGCTGGGGATCCATGGCGGGGCGCAGGCGTCCGACGCATGGTGGACCATGGTGGCAGGCGGCACGTCCGATATCGAGCGCAACTCAATTGCAGGCGACCTCAAGACATACTGCAAACTCGACACCTATGCCATGTACGCGATCTGGAAATATCTCGATGAGATGATTTGAAGTCGCTAGCATGATACGGTTAGTGGGTGAATAGTCACAACCCGACTGACCAAGAACTTGTTGCGCACACGCTCCGCGACCGCCACGCATACCGTGCTGTAGTAGAGCGCTACACACAGCGGCTTGAGAAATATCTGCGCCGTTTAGGGGCGGATGAGGAGCTGGCAAAGGACATCTTGCAAGAGTCTTTTATCAAGGCCTACATCAACCTGAATGATTACGATGCCTCGCTGTCGTTGAGCGCGTGGCTGTATCGTATCGTCCACAACGAAACCGTAAGCCACTTTCGCAAAGCCCGCATCCGGCCCGAACCTGTCCGGCATGAAAAGGATCTTGCCCTGTTTGATACTATCCCTGACGAGCTCGATATTGTGGCCGAGGCAGATGCACAATCAGCTCGTGCCGCGGTCCAGGCGGCTCTGGATTCATTGGAAAGCAAGTATCGCGACGTACTCGTATTGCGTTTTTTTGAAGAAAAAAGTTACGATGAGATATCGGATATTTTACAGATACCGCCGGGTACCGTAGCAACCTACATCAATCGAGGCAAAGCAAAACTCAAGAGCGCGATCCGGCACAGCAAAGCAATAGACAAACAATAATATGAAAGACTTATCACAAGACATTCTGACAGAGCTGGAATCCCGCGGAGCAAGTCCAAAACCGCGCTGGTATTTTGTCGCTATGCGCGCATTGTTTTGGCTGCTTTCTGCTGTATGCACAGTGGTAGGAGGTATAGCATTTTCTGTCGGCTGGTATGTGTTTTTTGACAATGACGGGCTTCATGTGACGCTCGGCAACATCCTGCAGGTGGTCCCGTACGCGTGGCTCATAGTGCTTGCGCTATTTGTTGTCTGTGCCTATTTCGGCTTTAGGCAGACGAGAAAGGGGTATAAGTATGCCGCGCCGCTTGTCATCGTGCTGCTGCTTGCCGCAAGCGGCGCGCTCGGGCTCGTACTGGACAATTATGACGTAGGGCAGAACGTGCACAAATATTTGCTGAGCCACACCGACTTTTATGACGGACTCATCTACTCGAGCGAGGATGCCGACTAGTTGAAAGAAAATGGGACCCGGCTGCGTACTAATAAGCGAGGGGATGACCCTCGTTACCAGCTAGTTATATAGATAAAGTATGTCCAAGAAAATTACGTTGTTTGCCCCAGTTGGTGCGCTTATTGTCGGCGCTATGAGTATGATCGGCATGTATGCAATGGCAGATACTACGCCTGCCCCTGCAACTACCACCCCGACTACCGCCTCAACCGCCACGGTATCGGCATCTACCTCAACAGTAGACAGTCAGAATCAAACTGATACA
>JAQBQX010000035.1 GCA_028286785.1 Candidatus Adlerbacteria bacterium | reverse complement strand
CTAAAGAAGCCGCGCGTGCACTTGTGCACGCGCGGCTTTCTGTGTTCAACCAGCACTACCAGCTGCAAGTCAAAAAAGTGTTCATCCGCAACCAGAAAACGCGGTGGGGCAGTTGCTCATCGCGAGGCAACCTCAACTTCAATTACCGCCTTGCCATGTTACCCCTGCACTTGGTCGACTATGTCGTCGTGCATGAGCTGTGTCACTTGGGGCAGTTCAACCACTCTCCGGCCTTTTGGGCACTGGTAGAAAAAACATTACCTAACTACAAGGCCCTGCGCGCCGAACTCAAACAGCAAAAAATGTAAGGGAACACTTATGTCTTGTACTCAAGACAGATAAAAGATATCCCCAGGTTGCAATTGCTGCGGCACTGACTATAGTGGAAATAAGACATGGTTACGTTCAAACGTTATTTTTCACGCACGTTCGCTTCGCTCAGTATCCGCAACTACCGATTATTTTTTATCGGGCTCACGGTATCGCAGTGCGGCACGTGGATGCAGACAGTCGCGCAGGGCTGGCTGATGCTTTCTCTTACCGGTTCGGGCGCACAGCTCGGGCTTATGCTCGCGTGCCAGTTTTTGCCGATACTGCTGCTCAGCCCCATAGGTGGCATGCTGGCCGACCGCTCGAGCAAACGCCATATTTTGTTTGTCACGCAATCGCTCGCTGGTCTGCAGGCGCTGGCGGTGGGTGTCTTGGTCGTAAGCGGCACCATCGAGCCATGGATGCTGTATGTTGCGGCAGCGGCCTTTGGCACAATCAACGCGTTTGATAACCCAACGCGTCAAACCTTTGTGTCCGAGCTCGTTGGCCACAGCAACTTGCGCAACGCCATCACGCTTAACTCGACTCTTAACCAACTGGCGCGTGCAGTGGGCCCCACGATAGCGGGCATTTTGATAGCGGGGGTTGGCATCGCATTTTGCTATTTTGTAAACGCCGCGTCGTACCTGGCAACCATCATTGTGCTCGGGCAAATGCGCGATGACGAGATGTTCCACGGCGATACCAAGCCGCCCAAAGGCACCATAAGCCTCAAGGGGATGAGTACGGCGCTGGCATATGTCGGCAAAAAGCCGCTGCTGCGCAACATTCTCATCATGGTTGTGATACTTGGTATGTTTTCGTACGAGTTCCAGGTAAGTTTGCCACTGCTGGCCCAGGAAGTATTTACCAGTGGTGCCAGCGGCTACGCAACGCTCCTGACCGCCATGGGCCTAGGCTCAGTCGCGGGCGGGCTCTTTTCCGCAGGCCGCAAAAAGGTGGCACCAAGCCAGCTGGTGGTTTCGTGTCTGCTGTTTGGCTCGGCAATGGTCATCACCGCGCGCATGCCAAGCTTTTGGTGGGCAACTGTCGGGATGCTGTTTGTCGGCTTTTTCTCTATCAACCTGACATCGGTTGCTAACACTATTTTGCAATTGGAAACCAAGCCCGAGATGCAGGGCCGTGTGATGTCCTTGTGGACTATGGCAATGCTGGGTACCACGCCCATTGGCGCACCTATCATCGGTTTGTTTGGCGAATACCTTGGCGGCCGGTGGGGCATAGGGGCCGGAGGTGTTGCGGCATTTGTCGCCGGTATTTTTGCGCTCTTTACGCTCGGCTCGTTTGATCGCTTTAAATTCATTCCGTCGCTGATTCGCCGCCGCACTGAAGCTGTCAGCATAGAAGAGGACATCAAACTCGCGTAGCAAACTCCACACTTCATCTGTTATCCACAGGACTTGTGTATGTTGTGTATATGCACCCGCTAAAGGGTGATATTATACACATATGAAAAAGCCTCTAACTAACAAGCAGAGCAAAGTATTAGAAGTATTAAAAACCTATGTCGTCACTGCAGGTGAGTCCCCAACGCTCGACCAGGTCCGCACAGAGCTCGGGGTCAAGTCGATGCGCACTGTTACGCAGTATCTCGATACGCTTGAAAGCAAGGGGTACATCATGCGCCGCAAAAACGAAAAGCGAAACATCGAAATCATCGGCGCCAACTCTGCAGGCCTTTCGACTATGACCGTTTCGGTACCAGTTATTGCGTCTGTCGGCTGCGACGACCTGTCTGTCTTTGCCCAGGAAGAACATGACGAATATATCGAGGTAGACAAAGAACTTGTCGACAACTCGGGCGATATTGTGGCGGTACGCGCAAGCGGGGACTCGATGATCGATGCCGGGATCAACTCGGGCGACTATATCTTGGTGCAATTTACTGAAAATGTTAAAAACGGCGACCGCGTTGCGGCTATTATCGACGATATGATCACAGTCAAACGCCTCGAGCGCCGCCCAGGCGCAAACGGCCAGGCAGGAGTGACTATTTTGTACCCTGAATCCAAAGACCCGAAATACAAGCCGATTGTGCTGCGCGAGAACTTTCGCATTACCGGCAAAGTGCTGTGCGTTATCCCGCGCCTGACCATGGAAGTGACCGAGGTGGTGCCTTTGCGCGAAAACGAGCAGGACTATTACTAGTCGATACTATTGGTCTGTAAAACAACCAGGAAAGCTGGTAATATAAGGCCTTACTCTACGTCATGACTACTATGCATAAATTCATGCGCTTTGCCCCTGTGTTTGCAGCCGCATTATTACTCGGCGCTGTGCAAGTCGCCCCCGTACAAGCAGCTACAACAGTCCTGCCTTTGGAAGTCTCGGGCTGGATACCATACTGGCGCACCGCTACCGGGACCGCCGACGCTTTGGCGCACATTTCGGCATTTACGACTATCAACCCTTTTGGCTACACCATAAAGAACGACGGAACTCTGTATGATGCAATGAAGATCAACCAAGAACCTTGGTCGTCCCTTATTGCTACCGCAAAGCTCAAAAAAGTCCGTGTCATCCCGACTGTGATGTGGAGTGACACCGAAGCAATCCACCGGATCTTGAGCAACCAAACCACCCGCATCGCGCTTGAAGACGAAATCACCAAACTCGTATATGACAACAACTTCGACGGCATCGACATCGACTTTGAAGGAAAGATGGCAGAAGACAAAACGTATTTTGCAACGTTCCTGAAGGGTTTGTACCAGCGTATGGGCAAAAAGTGGGTGTCCTGCACCATCGAAGCGCGCACTCCTATATCGTCGCGCTACGACAGCACTCCGCCAGCGGACGCAGGCATATACGCCAACGACTTTGTCGCTATCAACAAATACTGCGACCGCGTCAACCTCATGACCTACGACCAGGGCAGCATTGACGTAAAGCTCAATGCAGCAAAAACTGGCCCATATATCCCCGTTGCTGACACTGCATGGATAGAAAAGGTGGTTAACCTGACAGCGCAAACGATCTCTAAAAAGAAGTTGGTTATCGGTATTGCAACATATGGCTATGAATATAACGTTACTCCTTTGACCCAAGGCTACCGCTACGACCTCCAGTGGGCATTTAACCCACGCTACGCCTTGAGCCTCGCAAATTCCCTCGGTATTTCCCCAGTGCGCAACCAGGCAGGGGAACTGTCGTTTAGCTACCAGCGTTCGGCCTTGCCTCAAAGCGTGCTTGATGCCGCAGAAGCAGGGAACATGACATCTTCGGGCACTGGCGAACTTCCGACCACATCTATTTCAACTGGCGCATCAAACCCGTCTTCGCTGCAGCCATTTAACATTGTATGGTGGAGCGACTCGGTGGCTATCAAAGCAAAAGTAGAC
>JAQBQX010000029.1 GCA_028286785.1 Candidatus Adlerbacteria bacterium | reverse complement strand
CGTGTCGTGTTCCTCTCGAGCGAGGCCAAGGCTGCCATAAAGGAATATTTACATAAACGCGCAGACGTAGACGACGCGCTGTTTGTGCAGATGGGCAAAAATGCCAAAAATGTTAAAGACCTGCGCCTCACTCCCCGCTCGGTTGAAAGGCTCATTAAGCAGTACGCCATTAAGGCGGGCATCACCCGCAAAGTGACGCCCCACGTCATCCGCCACTCTTTTGCCACCGACTTGCTCGAAAACGGCGCCGACCTGCGCTCAGTACAAGCGCTCCTCGGCCACGCACATATTGCCACCACCCAGGTCTACACCCACGTCACCGACAAACACCTCCAAGAAGTCCACAAAAAATTCCACGGCCAGCGCAGAAAGTAGTGTATTGACTTTTTGTAAAATAAGAGTATAATACACTCAGTTAGTTTCCTGCTCTTACAAACCGCCCCAAGGAGGGGTTGAACCAATGGGTAGTTATTACGAGGCTCTTTTGCAACCTGCTGAAATTTTTTTCAGCCGTGAAGAACTTCAAAAAAACCATGCGAATGGAACGTATATTCGCATACAGAGGATGATAAAATACAATGCAATCCATCTTGTTGGCAACCTGGTGCACAAAGACGAGGCCGAGTTGTTGAAAACTCCAAACTTCAGCAGGAGGTCTCTCTATGTTATCAGGGGCATGCTTGCACAACACGGGTTACATTTGGGAATGCACCTGCCGGACAATTGGTGCATACTGACACAAGCGGCACTCAACGACGAATTTCGTCGGACTATGCCATCTATGTTGGTGTTGGTTCCTCGGGCACTGGGACGTCACCCGATTCTCGAGCATATTTCCACCATTGTGGGTGAAATAGCCGACCATGGTGTGGTTGCTGATGATGTAGCTGACCATACTCGTGGCACGTTCGAGTTTGCGGGTCTCACTTTTCAGTGGGTAATCCGGGAACGGGAAGAAAAAGATGGAGTGGTCGATCGCGATAAGCCAACGTGGCCCGTCACAACTTCATCCGATCTGTTCGGGACGCGAAAAGAATCTGGTCTAGGACAAGGCCCTTCGCCCCTTGCCAAGGCAATGTTCGAAACCCACATACTCGAAGTCAGCTTTCCTGACCTCTAAACCCCTAACTTCCCCGCAGCTACGGCTGCGGGTTTTTATTTACCTTGTGGTATTGTTTGCCCATGAAGATTGTTTCTTGGAACGTCAACGGGATTCGAGCCGTGCACAACAAAGGGCTCTTTACCTCTTTTATTGATGCGGTGCAGCCCGACATACTTTGTCTGCAGGAAACCAAGGCCGAGCAGCACCAAAGCGAGGTAGACCTGTCCGACTACGAGGAATATTGGAACTCTGCTACCAAAAAGGGCTATAGCGGCACT
This sequence comes from Candidatus Adlerbacteria bacterium, assembly GCA_028286785.1. Taxonomy (GTDB): domain Bacteria; phylum Patescibacteriota; class Minisyncoccia; order Phycocordibacterales; family SBAW01; genus GWA1-54-10. The sequence goes on along the minus strand of JAQBQX010000029.1, from coordinate 26,236 downwards.
GCTATATTTTCTAAAATTGAGCCAATCAATGTTTACAACAATATTCCCGAGGAGATAGCCGAGGCCTATGGGCTTGCGGACGACGGGTACGGCCACCCGAATGAGGAGGGTCGTGTTATTGCCGCCGAGTTCGAGGACTTTTTTGTCGTGACGGTGTATACCCCGAACTCCAAAGACGACCTGTCGCGCCTGACGCTGCGCCACAAGCAATGGGATCCGGCCTTTTTGGCATATATAAAGGAACTCGAGAAGGTAAAGCCAGTCATCTTCTGTGGCGACCTCAATGTTGCCCATACCGAGGAGGACCTGGCCAACCCCAAGCAGAATGTCGGCGAACATGGCTTTACTGATGAGGAGCGCGAAGGCCTCGATGAGGTCATAAAGGCGGGGTTTGTAGACACCTTCCGCCACCTGACACCCAAAGGCAAAGGCTTTTACACCTGGTGGAGCCACTTTGCTCAGTCCCGCGCCCGCAACGTGGGTTGGCGCATCGACTACTTTTTTATATCCAAAAAACTGCTGCCGCGCTTGAAAAAAGCTGAAATACTGCCCGATGTGATGGGCTCGGACCACTGCCCTGTTGTTATAGAACTCAAGTAGCTAAACTAAATATATAGACACAATAAAGCCCACCTGGGAGTATTGGTGGGCTTGTGCGTGTTTGGGCTTCTTAGTCAGACGATCTTGCTACTGCATGATCAATTAACGTTTTGTATGTTTGAATCCACAAATGTTTTTACGAGTTTGGAGGATTACATACTCGTTTTTTTCTATGTGTGATTAAGAAGCAACACGCGAGGTGCGCGCGTCGGAACGAAAGATCTTGGTGTTTTGTAATTACCAGCAGGGCAAGCGGTGATTCAAAACGATGGTCTGAAGTAACTATATTCCTATTAAAGACAGTGTAAAGGACACACGTGTGGATAAGTGTCCTTTAAGACACAAACGCTAGTCTACAAAGTATTTTTTGTGAATGTCCTTTACCTCCGCTTCCTCAAATTCCTCTTTTTTCTCTTTTCCTTCTTCCCCAAGGGCTCTTAAGTCAGCATCTTTCATTGCTGCAAGCTCTTGCGCACGTTGTTCCATATAGTCAGCGGTGTTTTTGCTTGGGTCTTCGAGCACTTCCTCTAAAAGAGCATGAAGCATCCATCCCAAACGGGGGCCGGGCTTTTCATGTGTAACGTCCATCAGACGTTTACCGTTGATCGCGAGCATCCCGACAGATATTGGGTCGCGCAGTGCTTGCTCGATCATTGCTTGATACTTGCGCAGGCGAAACGGCTGTTCCTTGGGGCGCCCAGTGCCTATACGGTCGCAGATGCGCAGGTTGACCAGGTCCCAGATGTGGTCGGGGCTGACGTTACGGACAATGCGGCGCACTGCCGAGAGCGTTACCTTGTCCGGATCAGAGAAAAACATGTGCCAACGGACCAGGTTGGTCACTGTGTCGATTGTTTCGCGTGAAAACTTGAGTTCCTCGAGAGCTTTTTTGGTCATACGGGCGCCGATCACCTCGTGGCCATGGAATGTCCAGTCGTGCTTTTCCTCGGACCAGCGGCGTGCCTTGGGCTTGCCTATGTCATGGAACAAGGCTGAAAGGCGCACGATAAAGGGCCATCGCTTGTCCGCGGCATGCTGCAGGGCGCGCATATTGTGCTCAAAGACATCAAAGCTGTGGGCCTGGTTTTGGTCCACCCCTATGCCCTTTTCGATCTCGGGCGCTATGTACCCCAGAATCCCTAGTGTTTGAGCCAAATATAGCGCCTTCATAGGCTGCGGAGAGTTGATGATACGGACAAACTCGTCCCGTATGCGTTCTTTTGAGATTTTGCCCAGCTGCGCCGCGCACTCCCCCATTGCCAGCTCTGTTTCTGGCTCTATCGCAAAGCCCAGCTCTGCTGCTAGACGCACGGCACGCATGATGCGCAGAGCATCTTCCTGAAAGCGCTCCCGGGCGTTGCCTACGGCTCGAATTAGGCCTAATTCCAAGTCTTTCTGGCCCTCATAGAGGTCGAGCAGTTCCCCACTGGCTGGGTTAAAGGCTATGGCGTTGATAGTAAAGTCGCGGCGTTTCAAGTCTTCTTTAATGTCTTGACTGAACTCGACGTGGTCGGGGCGACGAGCGTCGCTGTAGGCCCCTTCGGTGCGATACGGGGTTACTTCGATGACTTTAAGGGTCTCGTCCCCCACCTCGTCGTTTACGACGCCCACGGTGCCAAATTCGTTGGTATAGAAAGTGTTTTCGAACAGTCCTTGGATAGTCTCGGGGTTGGCATTGGTGGTTACGTCCCAGTCTTTGGGGGTGCGCTTAAGCAAAAGGTCGCGTACGCAGCCGCCTACCACCCACGCCTCATACCCTGCCCCACTGAGGGCAGATGTTACACGTGACACCTCAGGCGGTATCTGGCCTTGTATTAGCGTTGAGGAGATTTGCATGGCACAATTCTATCACGCGTCCGTGGTGAAATGGATATCATCGCTGCCTTCGAAGCAGTTGTTGTGGGTTCGAATCCTGCCGGACGCACTAAAGACACACCCTACTCCTTCATAATGTGTGCGGATACTACGTATCCCGCAGACTCCGCTCGGAAATGAAGCAGCTATGCTGAGATCTTTACAAAAAGTCTTGAAATAACAAGCTCTTTCAGGACTTTTTGCTTGATCTACCCTTCCTTTCTCTCGCTACGTGTGCGGATAGGGAGAATCGAACTCCCGTCTCATCCTTGGCAAGGATGTGTTCTACCACTAAACCATATCCGCTTCACAAACGACTATATCACACGCTTTCTTAGTTGTCCCCTGCTCAACAATACGGACAATAAGGTGTGAACTTTAGAAACGTTGTAAAATAAGGAGTATTCACAGACACTTGTTGAAAACTGTGGATAAGATTGGGGACATGTGTATTAAAGACAGGTCTTTGACCCCAAAGTGACCTAAAACGTTTCACAAGAAACACTTTACAAATGGTTCACATGAAAACATGGCAAAAACCTCCAAAAGGCGCATAGGAGACACTGGCGAAGACGTTGCCTGTACATACCTAGAGGGGAAGGGCTTTAGGGTAGTTGACCGAAATTACTTGAAACCATGGGGCGAAATAGACATTGTTGCTGAAAAGCCAGGCTTGCTTGTCTTTGTGGAGGTAAAGACTGTTTCAGGTGAAATGTTCCGTCCGGAAGAGAATATGCATGAGGCAAAGCTCCGACGGCTCCATAGGGTGGTCCAGACTTACCTCATAAGCAAGAAAATCCCAGAGACTATCGAGTGGCGGATAGACCTGGTCTGCGTGTACTTGAATTTTGCAACTCACAAAGCAAGGGTCGAGTGCATAGAAAACGTTGTCTGATAAGGGTTTGTCCTAAAGGACACTATAAATGTCCTTTATAGTTGTTGCGGACAGGGTAGAGTATTTTAGCAGTATTGTGTATAGTGATGGGGAAGTAGAAAAGGAGGCTCGACAGCGGAGAGTGAATAATTTAGTCGGGGCGTAGTATACCGGTAGTACATCTGCTTTGGGAGCAGTCAGACCGAGTTCGATTCTCGGCGCCCCGACTAAGTTATGCACAAGAAGAACTTTTCACATGGAACGTATTAACATCATTACTCCAGCCTCAACAGGGTACGAGCTATTGGATAGTGGTGGGGAAGAGAAGCTCGAGCGTTTTGGCGACATAACATTGCTGCGTCCCGATCCTCAAGCTCTGTGGAACAAGACTCAACCTACAGATGTATGGCAAAAGGCCGACGGTCGCTATGAACGCACCGGCAAAGAAGGGACTTGGCATACTCGTGCCGACTTTCCCAAAGACTGGCCCATTGAATTTGGAGGTTTACAGCTATCTATCCGCCCGACATCGTTTAAACACACGGGACTATTTCCTGAACAAGTATCTAACTGGGACTGGATCAGAGAGGCTATTGCGCAGAGGGGAGGTGCTCCGTCGGTACTTAACTTGTTTGGATACACCGGAGGCGCAAGCCTTGCTGCTGCACAAGCTGGCGCGAGCGTTGCGCATGTGGACGCCTCGAAGTCGGCTGTCGAGTGGGCGCGCAGCAATGCGGAGCTTTCCGGACTCGCTGACAAACCTATCCGCTGGATTATCGAAGACGTGATGCAGTTTGTTGGGCGCGAGGTCAAGCGCGGCAATACCTACGACGCCATCATCATGGACCCGCCAGCATTCGGGCACGGCCCTAAGAACGAATTGTGGAAGATAGAGGAAGATCTGCTGCCTCTGATTGCCCAGTGTAAAAAACTTTTGTCTGGCAAACCGCTCTTTTTATTGATAAATGGCTATGCTGCAGGATATTCTCCGCTTGCGCTGGCATACAACCTTGAAGATCTGGTAGAAAAGTATAAAGGCACTCTCGAGTATGGCGACCTCGCTATTCAGCAATCAAATAGTGAACGAGTGTTACCGTCAGGTATCTTTGCTCGTTGGAAAGCCTAATTAATTTGTTTTATTGAGTCCTGCGATCAGCTTTGCGGTCAGGAGTGGCGCTACGTCTGCGTTAAATACCTTGGCAGTGGCAGTTATGTTGCCGGTAAGCAGCCCTGCGATGCCACCCAGACCACGGGCTGCTAGTGCGCGATCGATGTAATTGATAGTGATAGCGTTGAGTACACGGTCGGCTGTCGTTGCTGCAACGATCTCTGTGCTTATAAGCCCGATTAATTTGCCAGTTGATGCATCTACCGCGGCGCCCCCGGATGAGCCCGCTTGCGCGACCACAGAGCCTTTAAGAGCCAATACATCAACAGTGTTCGGAGTATCAAACGTATACAGCTGCTCGAGCGTCGTAAATGCAGAACTGATGTACAAGTTTCTCTCGATGGTAATGCCTTCAAGGAAGCCTGCCGGATACGCCGCGGCCAAAATACTGCTTCCGGTGTCTGGGATATTGCTGCTCAGGGGAACTGCAGGGAACACTCCCGGCAAAGTGCCGTTGGGGTTGGTGGTGCCGGTTACACGCAGGAATGCAAAATCGTTTTCACCGGTCCCGGTCTGTATTGCAGAGCCTAGCTGCGAAGCGTTGGCGGCAATCCACTGGGGCGAAATGTACAGAAGTTCGGCGGTGTATTGGGGCGAGGCAGGGCTGCCGGTGCGCACCACACAAGTAATATTGTCCTGGGTAGGGTAGTCCTTGAGCAGGAAAAACTGCGCAACATGGGCATTAGTGAGGATAACGCCGCGCTGGTCGATAAATACACCGCTGCCGCTGATGGGATGCAGGTATCCGTCGGCGCGGGTGGTGCAGTAGATGTTAACCAAGGCAGTACGCACTTCGGTATTGAGCTCTATAGGGTTTATGGCTGGAGTTGCTGGGGCTTTGGGTATTGGTGAGGCAGGTACCACCGCAGCAGGAGTCGTACTTGCAATGGGGGAGACAGCTTTGAGTTTGTTCGTGGCTGTCTTGACCGCTGTCTGCGTTGCAGCAATTGGCTTGGTGCTCGTGGCCCCGACAACAACTGCTGGCAGTGTCGTAGTCGCAAGCGGGGCAGTGGTTGTGGCCACCAGGGCAGGGGAGGAAAGTGGCGGGGCAGGGTAGTGGATGCCGAGATGACCCACAAAGACAGATAATCCGAGTGCAAATGTATGTAGGGCGATGCGCAGCCCATCGAGAATGGTCGCGAGAAAGGACATGCCTTTATTATAGCGTTTTGTTGCGCGAGAGTCGCGCACTTGCTACGCTGTGGATGCAGACAGTCATAGCGGCAGGGAAGCGGGATTAGTTTATTGGTAAAACATCAGTTTTCCAAACTGAGGTGGGGAGTTCGATTCTCCCATCCCGCACACGTAGAGAGACAAGAAAAGGGCGAGTGTCATGATGACACCCGCCCTTTGGGTTATACCCGATGCCAGATGAGATTTCCGGCGAAGAACTGGTCAAGAACATCTTCCGCTTCTTCTTTTTTGCCTTGGCGCTCAAGTATGAGCGCCAGACGAAGGACTTCTTCCTCCGTAAATTTAACGCGGCGTGGCGGCTTCAGAGCGATAAAACCCTGTGTCCAAGAATTGATGCCACGGATAGCGCCCTCAGCGGTGGTGATGCATGTGCCCGTCATGATTTCCCCCCCTAGGTTGGCTTTTGTGTATGAAAAGAACTTAAATACTATTATACACCATTAGACTAATCTTGTCAAGTAGCTAGAAAAGAGCCTGCAGAGGGGGAATTTGCTATGCTATAGACATATGACGACCCAAAAAATAGGGGCAATTGTGGGCATTTTAGCAGTGTTAGCACTCATCGCGTGGGGCATATCGTATATGCAACCGAAGGTTGCCGCGCCTACCGCAGTGGTGCAGGGCGACGTGAATATTTTGCAGGGCACCGCTACCTCAACTGGCGACCTAGTGCACACTGAGCATACCGACTATTACGATATCCGTGTGGTGTATCCGGCAAAAACACCGCTTATTGTCTCGAGCGTCGAGGCAGATGCTGCGGCACGCACCACCATGGAGCAGTCGCTCTTGGCTACTATCAACAGCTACAAGACCAATCTTGGCGAGTTTGATGCGACTATGCAGGAGTTTATCAAGACCCGTGGCGCACCATTGGCGCTGGATATTACCTACAAGATGTACACATCGCCCAAGTTTGTCTCGTATAAGTACTTGGTATACGAAGATACTGGCGGCGCACACCCGAACGGATACTTCTCGACATTCATGTTTGATGGACAAGGACACAACGTACAGTTGTCCGAGCTCTTTGCCCCAGCCTCAGACTATCTCGCGCGCATTTCTGCAGAATCCAAAAAGCAGATCACAGCTGAGCTGACGAAGCGTTTGCAGGATAGCGGCGGAGCTGATACCAATGCTGATATGTTTGCCGAAGGGTACGCGCCCAAGGCAGAAAACTTTCAGAACTTTGTCGTAGACGGCAGTACTCTGAAGATTTTCTTCCCGCCATACCAGGTAGCAGCTTATGCAGTAGGGGACTTCGAGGTAGATATACCACTCTCCCAGCTGCAGGACATCCTGAAGAAGTAAACAAAAAACCCGCTCAACAGAGCGGGTTTTTTGTTATATCAATACGAAGCTTATTTAACTGCTTCCTTGAGGGCCTTTGCAGGCTGGAACTTAGGAACTCTCATCGACGGCACCTGTACGGTCTCGCCTGTGCGAGGGTTGCGGGCGCTGCGGGCTGCACGTATCTTTGTTTTGAAAATACCCAAACCTGCGATAGATACGTCATCACCTTTTTTGAGAGAAGAAACGATCCCCTCGATCATCGCCTCGACTGCGCGTTCTGCGTCAGCCTTGGTTGATCCGAGGACACCTTGCACTTTTTCTGCAATATCCTGTTTGTTCATTGGTTTACACTTATCAGTAATAGCTTATTGCCCTGCGCCCAAAGTATACCCTCTGCAAAAAACCTTGCAATAGAGCCACCGGGGACAACTATTTTTTGACAACGTGTACAGAAAGTCGCGTAATTGTGTGCAGTTAGCGCGCGAATTCGATTGAGCGTGATTCGCGGATGACCAATACCTTGATTTCGCCCGGATATTTGAGCTCGTTTTCGATACGGACCGCGATATTGCGGGCCAGTTCGCGGGCAGCAAGGTCGGTTGTCTCCTCGGGGCGGACAAACACGCGTACTTCGCGGCCTGCTGAGATAGCGTATGACTTTTCGACACCACCAAATGAGTTGGCGATCTCTTCGATGTCTGCAAGGCGCTTGATGTATTGCTCGACAGAGTCGCGGCGAGCGCCTGGGCGACCGCCGGAAATGGCATCTGCAACCTGCACGATGACCGATTCCACTGTTTCGTAAGGATATTCCTCGTGGTGGGCCTGCATAGCTTTGACCACCTCTTCAGACACACCGAACTTCTGCAAGATGCGGCGGCCGATTTCGACGTGGGTGCCTTGGACTTCGTGGTCGAGCGCTTTGCCGATGTCGTGCAGCAAGGCGCCTGCGCGAGCAATTTGTGGGTTCGCACCTAACTCTTCGGCAATCATGCCTGCGATGTGCGCCATTTCAACCGAGTGCTGCAAGACGCTTTGTCCATAGCTGGTGCGGAAGTTGAGGCGGCCCAAGATCTGCAAGAGGCGAGGGTCGAGGTTCAGCACTCCGGCTTCAAATGCAGCTTCTTCGCCCTTTTCTTTGATTATCTTGTTGATGTCTGCCTTGGCCTTTTCAACCGCGTCCTCAATCTTGGCTGGCTGGATACGTCCGTCGACGATCAGGTTTTCCAAAGCGACGCGTGCGATAGCGCGGCGGATCGGGTCGTATGATGAAAGGAGTATCGAGCCTGGCGTGTCATCAATGATGACTTCGACACCCGAGGCGCGTTCAAATGCTTTGATGTTGCGGCCTTCCTTGCCGATGATCTTGCCCTTGAGTTCATCGTTCGGGATAGTCAGCGCAGTTGCCATGGTGTCAGATGCAACAGAGTTGCCAAGGCGATGAATGGCTGTAGTCAAAATTTCCTTGGCGCGGCGCTCGAGCTTTTCCATACCGTCACGATCGAGTTTTTGCAGCCGTATTGCAAAGTCGTCCTCGCTCTGGCGGGTCATTTCTGCGAACAGCTGCTCTTTTGCTTGCTCGCGGCTCAGACCAGCTACGCGTGCGAGCTCTTCGCTGCGAGTGACCATCAATGCGTCGGCGCGCTCTTTCATGCTGCGGACCTCTTCGATTTTTGCCTTAACAGCGTCGATCTCTGCGGTCAGTTCGGTTTGTTTGCGGTCCAAGGCCTCTTCACGTTTAAAAACGCGGTCTTCCGCGCGGGTGAGCTTCTCTTCTTTTTCTTTTGCTTCTGCGTCGACTTCTGCGAGACGGGTTTTGACGCGGGTTTCTGCTTCGGACGTGATCTTTTCGGCTTCGAGCTTTGCGTTAAGGAGGAGTTGCTTGACCTCTACTTCGATTGAACCCTTACGAGCGAGAACGAGGAGCCATCGAAATACGTATCCGACGGCTAGCCCCAGGAGCCCGGAGGCCGCCAAGAGGGCGAGTAATACCTTGATAGACATGATAATTGAAAGACATAGTTTAAATAGATATGCGAAAACTCAAGAAACAAGACAATATAACAGGAAAACGCACGACCTTACAGTACCAGTAAAGTCATGCGTTGGCAATATGATGTGCCTATCCTGCGCTCGTTCTATTTGTTAACTATTTTTTGCCTTTGTTGTCGAAAACGCCGTCGATGATGCCGTATTTCTTGGCCTCGTCGGCATCCATAAAGAAGTCGCGCTCGACGTCCTTTTCGATCTGGTTGAGCGTCTTTCCGGTTGCCTTAGACAAAATCTTGTTGAGGCGATCGCGGGTTTTAAGTATTTGGCGGGCAGTGATTTCGATTTCTGTTGCCTGGCCCTGGGCACCTCCCCATGGCTGGTGGATCATCACTTCGGCATTTGGCAGGGCAAAGCGTTTGCCCTTAGCGCCCCCGGCCAAGAGTATTGCGGCGCCCGAGGCTGCAATGCCGACACAGACAGTGACCACGTCCGGCTTGATGTAGTTCATGGTGTCGAGCATGGCCAAGGTCGAGGTCACCGAGCCGCCAGGGCTATTGATATAGAGCTGGATATCCTTTTTAGGGTCTTCGTTTTCAAGGAAGATCAGCTGCGCGATGACCAAGTTGGCCATACCGTCTTCGATCGGGCCGCCAAGGAAGATGATGCGATCTTTCAGCAGGCGGGAAAAGATGTCGTATGCGCGCTCGCCTTGGGGCGACTTTTCCACGACCATAGGCACCAGCTGGTTCTGGAATGGTTGTTTATTATTGTTTGAGTCGTATTTGTTTTGCATGTACGCATAATACGACGGGTAAAAGCCCCTGTAAAGCCATATTTTAGGCCCCTTCCTGGCTCCATAAAGGGCTTGACAAACATAGCATAAGGTGGTATACTTAACCTAAGTTCTTTTTACATAGGCCATAAGGCCAAACCAAGGGGCAGAAGCATGGCTAGCAGGCATATCACCACCCCTGAAGGCAACCCTCTATATATCCATGACTGGGCAGATGGTCCAAAGCTGTTGAGAGCTCCTCGTCGCGTCAAAACAGATGACGAGGTGCAATGCGAAGCTCTCTGGCTTGAGCGTCATGGCAAGAAAGAAGAGGCTGAGGACATCCTCGAACGGCACTGTAGTCGGAGACCTTGTGTGGCCTAGGGCCTAACACAGAGGGCGAGTCATCAAGACTCGCCCACTCTATTCAGCTCGCGAAATGGTTCGCTGGCTGATTGAGATCTTTTTAAGGAGGTTTGTATGACACCAGCACAGCTGCGAGAAGAGGCGGAGGCCTACGAGATGACCCTGCGAATGATGGGCCCAGGGTGGATGCCGCGCGGCACAGCCGCTGATATTCTCGAGCGAGTGGCTCGGGACGGTTGCGGAGGGGTGTTCCCTACAGAGGTCTCTGCAGAGGATTTCGCACTTGCTTGTCACCGTCTGGTGATCAACGCTTTGGGTGATGAACCTGCCGATGCCTTTATCGCAACCTTCATTGCTCGAAATAATGAGCGAAAGAAGGTCATAGGGAAATCTTGACCAATCAGGACGATCGCGCTGCTCGCGATCGTCCACTCTATTCAGCTCGCGAAATGGTTCGCTGGCTGATTGAGATCTTTTACAGGGGGATATTATGCGTCATGCATTATTTGGGGCGGGCATTTTCTTTCTTGGCCTCTGGTCAGGTACCCTGCTCCAGCTTCGGCCTGAGCTGATGTTGGGCATCCAACTTGCGGGCACGCCGACGGCCCTGTGGTCTTCGCCGAGTTACGACTATGGTAGCGGTATAGACTACAGTTTTCCTGCTCCTCCCATCGATGTTTACATCGATACGGACGAGAAGACCTCGATTTAGGGTCAAAACAAATCACAAAAGGGCGGATGTCATAAGACATCCGCCCTTTCTCTTTTCCATACTATTTCGTTTCTCGTTCTTACTCTGTCTTGGTTTCTGCTTCGACTTCGCCCTCCATTACCTTTAGCGTCTTTTCGTTTCGCAGGACTGTTTCGATATGGACCTTTACCAAATCGGGGCGTGCTTCAGGGAAGTGTTCCAGCGCGTGTTTCATTTCTTGTTCGACAGCTGCTTCGTCGGCGACTATGTTCTCTGCTTTGGCCATCTCGTTGAGTGTCAGTTGGAGTTTTGCGCGTTTTGTTGCTTGCTCGCGGAACTCGTTACGGACCTCCTCGACTGTTTTGCCGACGCGCTTGAGGTAGTCGTCAAACGTCATGTTAAAGCGGGTGATGTCCTCTTGCATCTGGCCCATGATCTTATCGAGTTCGCTCTCGACAAAGATCTTCGGTATAGCGACTTCTGTTTTTTCCAATACCGCGTCAATTATTTTGCCGCGGCGAGTGTCGCGCGCAGTGCGGGCTTTTTCTTCCGTAATACCTTTGGTGATCTGCTCGCGCAATGCTGCCAGGTCGGCAAATGCGCCAAGCGTCTTGGCAAACTCGTCGGTCAGTTCAGGCACGACCTCTGTGCCGTCTTCGGCTTTGGTCTTGCGGCTTTGGCGCAGGCTCTCTACGGTCTTTTCTACTTCCTCGACAGTTGCAGGCTCGGCTTCGATAAGTGCGATGTTTTTGTGGAGCTCCTTCCAGTCTTTGGGCAACGTGATTGTAGGGTAGACCGCAGCATGGATGACAATCGAAACCGGGTTGCCTGGAGCAAGCTTGGTGATGCGGACATCGGGCGAGCCCACCGCATCAATCTTGTGCTCGATGAGTACTGCGGGGTAGATATCCTTAAGGGCCAATTCTACCGCCTCTTCCAGCACGGCAATATCGCCCACTTTCTTCAGCGCAATATCTGCAGGTACGTGGCCTTTGCGGAAGCCGGGCAGGTCGATGTGCTCGGCAATGTGATTAAGCGCGCGGTCGTGGTACTTTGCCACAACATCGGCTGGGATGTCACCCGTGACTTCTACTTCTGAGTCAGGAAGGGTTTTGACCGCAAATGTCTTTGCGACGTCTTGAAATTCTGTTGGCATTTGCCGATAGTAGCAGCACAGCGCTTACTTCGCAAACTTTTCTTTGTAGAGCTCGATTGACTTCATGATAGCGGCTTGGGCTTCTGTTTTGCCTTTGGTGCCGTTGATTTCCACCGGAGCAGGTTTACCCTTGAGAGCTTTGTATGTTTCCAAAAAGTGCTGGAATTCTTTCAGTGTGTGTTTGTTGAGGTCTCCGAGGTCTTGCACATCTTCCCATCGCTTGTCCTCGACAGGTACCGCGATGATTTTGAAATCAGACTCACCTGAGTCGATCATTTCCATCACAGCAACAGGGCGGACAGCCACCAAGATGCCGGTCTGCAGCGGGTAGGTGGTCAGCACAATGACATCCAGTGCGTCGCCATCGTCCCAGAGCGTCTGAGGAGCAAAGCCATAGTCGTACGGGAATGCCGCGTCGCTATAGTTGGCGCGGTCGAGTTTGATCAGGCCGGTCTCTTTGTCGATCTCGTACTTGTTATGCGAGCCCTTGGGGATCTCGATAATAACGTTGATCTCGTTTGGTGCATCATTGCCCAGGGGTACATCGTGCCAGAGGTTCATATATTGATATATTAAAGTTAGTACCTAGAGCGTATCACAAAGTATAGGAAGCAGAAAAGGCGGCCTCCTTGATGGGAGACCGCCTTTTGTATTGAAACCCCAAAGGGATTGTGTGTTACTCGACGCCAAGTGCGCTCGAGGGTCGCGCATCGACCCGCCAGTTCAAGCGACAGCCTGTCTGGAGAGGATCGACGCCCATCGACTTGCAGACGAAGATGTCATAGCCGACCAGGGTGGCCGCCGCGCCGACGATGCCGACAGCAAGTCCTCCTGCATAGAACGGTGTCCCAGCGCGAACGCCGCCGAGCACGCTCTTGGCAGGAAACCAGCCGTTTTCGACTGCCAGCACGCCGAGACCGGCGCTGACAGCGACGACCGCGGGCACGGCATACGGATTGCCGGCCGGGCGACGAGCCTGGGCGACGAAGTTGGCCGGGATGGCCTGTGTCTTTACGACGGGCGCCTTTTTGGGCGTCGCCGCACTGACCGGAGCGATCGACATCGAAACGAGAGAGCCGCACATAATGGCAGAAGCCACCACAAGCTTTCGAAAGATACGCATTTGAAAGTCCTTTTGTTGACTTGACATGACCATCCGCGCGTTGTTGCTCGGAGTCCCAAATACCATAGCATAGCGGCAATATACATGTCAAGCCCCCGGCGTATTGCTACACCAGGGGCTTGAAAAAATCCTTATTCTGCAATGTTATTCAGCCGCTGCTTCTGTAGGAGTCTCAGGAATTGTTTCTTCTGCGGGAGTTTCTTCAATAACAGATGTTTCTGCTTCAGGAGCTGCCTCCTTAGGGCCGCCGACAGACTGGATGTCGATGCGCCAACCGGTCAACTTGGCTGCCAAGCGGACATTCTGGCCGCCGCGGCCGATAGCAAGCGACTGCTGGTCCTCGGCAACTTTAACAGTAGCTTTGTGTTCTGCCTCGTCCATGTCCACAGACAGTGCGCGTGCAGGGGACAAGGACTCTTCGATAAAGGCTTTTGGATCTTCTGACCATTCAATAATGTCGATTTTCTCGCCGCCGAGCTCGGTGGTGACGGTCGATACGCGTACACCGCGCTGACCAACCAATGAGCCGACTGGGTCTACGTGTGGGTCGCTCGAGGCTACTGCTACCTTAGAGCGGCTGCCTGCTTCGCGGGCGACCGACTTAAAGACAACGGTGCCATGGGCAACCTCGGGTACCTCCATTTCGAACAATTTAACCAAAAATTGCGGATGTGCGCGGGAAAGGCGCAGGTAAATGCCGCGAGGAGACTCTTCTACCTGGTAGAGGTATGCGCGAATGCGCTCGCCTTGGCGAAAGCGCTCCCCTGGGATCTGTTCGTCGTATGGCAAAATGCCTGTTGCACGGCCAAGGTCAACATACAGGTTGCCGCGTTCCATGCGCTGCACGGTGCCCGAGATGATTTCACCCTGGCGCTTGCCGAATTCGGCCACCACCGAGACCTTTTCCGCCTCGCGGATCTTCTGGATGATGACTTGCTTGGCGGTTTGCGCTGCGATGCGGCCGTAATCGTCCTTCATCTCCAAAGGGAACACCAACTCGTCACCAAGCTGTGCATCGCGCTTCATGAGCTTGGCATCGTTAATCATGATGTGCTGCTCGGGGTTAAAGCGGGGAAGCATGTCCTCGTCGGTCATCTCCTCGATGGTCTTGCGGACCTCTTCTTCGCCTTCAGGTACGATGCGGACCGTTGTTTCGTCTACAACGACTTTAACCTGGTTAAATTCGGTGGTTCCGGAATTAAGGTCGATATTTGCACGGATGAGCTGCCCCTTTTTGGCATATTCTTTCTTATAGGCAGTTGCAAGGGCAGACTCAATAGCCTCGATGACGCGCTCGCGGGGAATGCCGCGCTCGTCTTCGAGTTCTGTCAGGACCGAGTTGATAACTTTGAGGTCAAACATATAGGTGTTTGTTTAGGTGATAGTTGTGACTAGATTGTACCCTACGCTTCGCTGGGTAAAGAAGAACCGCCCTCTCGGGGCGGTTACCAGTCATATATATAGTATCATCCCGTCTTTTCTTGTCAATTGCCCCTATATACCGTAGGGTTGGGGCAAGTAGTCCTTTCACATAGGTTGCAACATAGGGAGAGAAGCATGTCTCGTACATCTGCTGTCTTCGGTAGGCTCGTCAATGACCACCTCAAGGTTTGGTGGTCTGACAGTGAAAACCGAGGTTTGGTCTATGCTGTATGTACTCTGGCGGTTTTTGTTTTGGCTGTCGGGCGCGCGTTCTACTATTGGAACCCACTCGTCTGGGTGGCGGTGCTCGCGTATGCGTATACTTTCATAGTCGCTCTATGTTGGGAGCCCTGGCATCAATACGAGATTCGTAGCAAAAGAGCCCATGTCCGTCGGGCCGAACTGGTCGCTTTTGTGGCATCCATCTTTTCTAGTTGCGTGGTAGTGCCAGTTAATGATACATACTGGACGGTACCTGATCGGGCGCAGACTTCTTTTACCTCGTTTGCGTTTCTGACGATACCATTTTTGACCCCGTCGGTGTATTGGGATAGCTGGGATGGAAACATCAAAACTACACTACAAGTGTCGGGCACGGGTTACGATAGCCAACCGCTCCCGCTTGAGTGCACCGTCAAGGCAAACAATATTAAATTTGATGTGCGGGATGTACCTGCGGTCGAGCGATACTGGATTTTGTTAGCTCAGTCCGGCAGCCCGCTTGTATATATAAAGTCCGCAGTTATTGCGGCGCTTGCGCAGGCGACTACTGCGCAGATCCAAGGCAAGACTGTGCAAGAGATCGCCACGCACCATCGCTGGGAGATTCCGTACGCAATTGGGACCACTCTCGGTAACACGCTCCAGCGCAATTACCTGCGCTGGGTCGACGGATACGTCACGCTCGATTGCGATGTATTGCCTTTCAACACGTAACCGCCCTGTCATTATTTGACTGGGCGGTTTTTTATATATGCAGAAAATAAAAACAGTCCCGGAGGACTGTTAGGCAGTGGCACATGCAACAGAGTGGTATTCGCGGGTTTCGCGGATATTTCTTTGTGGAGGGTCGTGCTCGATGAGCACTGTCGCCGGTTTCAGTGCCGGGTCGATGCCTCGCTTGCAAAGATCGTCGCAGAAAATTCCTTTCTTGCCCGCACCAATGCTTCGCATGTTTGAAAAGATCTTCTGTGTCGGGTCCGGATCAGCGATAGTGCGCGTGAACGGTTGTTTGCAGTGTTCGCACCTAAGTCGAATCAACATTCCTTGCACCCCTATTTCAAGTTGAACAACTCAACTGTACCACGTGTGCACATTTATTTTATCAACAGTCGTATATAATAGAAGTAATGCATGGCGATGAGAAGACAAATACATTTACGCAAGTAAGTGATGCGCAGCTGCGCGACTATCTGCTTGCAACCGGCATGGTGCCGCGCCGCACGCTTCTTGCAATGCTCGAGCAGTCTGAACTGACCGGCAAAGATTTCAGGCGCGTACTGCTAGACACGGGCACATTGTCGCCGGATGAACTGCGCCGCGCAATTGCAGGCATTGTTGGCGTGCCGTTTGTCCGCTTAACGCGCGACGACATGGGACACGATGCAATGATGAAAATCCCCGAGCCTTTGTCTCGTGCACACAATGCTATCGGCTACCGCATGGAAGGGGCTGTGCTCGAAGTAGCGATGCTCGACCTCAATGATCTCGAAGCGCTGAGTTTTTTGCAGCCCGAGGTGCGGATCATCCCGCGGCTCACCACTGCAGAGAGTTTAAAGACCGCGCTTTTGCTGTACCAGCGCCACCTCAAGCAGGAATTTGGTGATTCTATTTCCCGCGAAGCGCACGCTGTCATTGAACCTACTTCGGTAGAGCCGCACGACCTCATGTATGCAGCACAGCGCTTGCCGGTTTCTAACCTTGTCGATTTATTGCTGCGCCACGCGCTGGTGAACCGCGCATCAGACGTGCATCTTGACCGCACGCCGCGCGGGCTGCTTATACGCTATCGCATTGCAGGCACCTTAACCGACGCGATGCTGTTGCCTCGCCACACGGCGGCAAGTGTTATCTTGCGCTTGAAACTGCTCGCGCATGTTCCGCTGACAACGGTAGTGCCGCGCGAAGGGCGTTTTCGTGTGCAGGGCGCCAACGGCACTGCGTCGGTGGTGCTCTCCAGCGTGCAGACTGCACAAGGCGAGCGCTTAGTGCTGCACATTGTGCCCGAACATATCGGCCGCGAAGGCTTTGCTCTTGAGTCTCTCGGGTTCCACGGACAGTCAATTGAGCGCATGCACAAACTCCTGGCGCATCGCTCAGGCCTTATTGTTGTTGCAGGAAACTTGAGCGCAGGAAAGACCACGACGCTCTATACCATGCTCGACTTGCTTACACGCAACGATCGCAGTGTTATAAGTGTCGAAGACACTGTCGAGCATCGCTTGCCGCATATTTCACAAGTGCAGCCCAACGCCGAGATAGGTGTTACGTATATTTCCGCACTGCGCGCCGCGCTCAAACAAGATCCCGACGTGCTGATGGTGTCGTCTTTGGCTGAACGTGATGTCGCCGAACTCGCGCTTGCTGCTGCTAATCGCGGTATTTTGGTTCTGGCTGGTGTCGAGGCACCCGACGCCGCAGCAGGCATTGATACTCTGGCGCAGTTGGTCTCTTCGGAAATGCTTGCAGCAACTCTTGTGGGTGCTGTGGGCGTGGCTCGCACTCCGCGGTTGTGCGAACAATACGACAAACACAAACTAGTGCGCGCCGAAGTCCAGGCCATCGAAAATATTGCCGATCCGGTGCGCGTGCTTGCCGCTCTTAAGGATGAACTCATCGTTGACTCCCAAGCTGCCTGGAAGGAACTGGAATTTCCTCAGGCAATTACCTGTCCGCACTGCAAAAATGGCTATATCGGCGACATCGGACTCCAGGAAGTGATCCCTATCACACATACACTCAAGGAAAACATTCGCACCAACGCCGGAGTAGAGTCCTACCTGGCTCAAGCGCACCACGAAGGAGTGCTCAACATTGCAGGCGACGGCGTTTACAAGGCAGCGCAAGGCCGCACCACACTCGAGGAAGTCCTCAAAGTAGCGGGTGGCGCTGACTAGCGGTATAGTTGGGTAATGCAAAAAAGACTCGTCATTGCGAACTGGAAGATGTACGTCTCGACACCCAAAGAGGCTGCTCAATGGATGTCGCAGCTTGGGGCAAAAGGGACAGCGGCATTTCCGGGTGTTGATGTGTGGGTTGCAGCACCTTATACATTGATTCCTGGACTCGCAGCACTCAAAAGCCCGATGGTAAAAGTTGGGGCGCAGGCAGTGTCGGCCAACACCGGGGCACACACGGGCGAAGTGTCGGCCGCTATGGCCAAAAGCGTGGGCGCCACATTCACTATTGTTGGGCACTCTGAACGCCGCGCCCAAGGAGAAAGCGACGCAGCGGTGTATGCAAACCTCCAGGCTGCATTAGCGCAAAAACTTATACCGGTCTTGTGTGTTGGGGAAAGCGAGCGCGATCCCAACGGCGCACATTTTGAATATATCGAAAACCAACTGACGTCTGCACTACGCGGATTCAACAAGGCAAGCAAGTTAGTCATTGCTTATGAACCTGTGTGGGCGATAGGCAAGTCAGCAGGGGACGCAATGAAGCCTGCCGACCTCCAGGAGATGCACATTTTTATCCGCAAGACACTCACGGCAATATTGGGCCGCGCTGTTGCCGATACGGTATCTATCATTTACGGCGGCTCTGTCGAAGCAGAAAATGCCGCAAGCTTGCTTGAAGAAGGCGGAGTGTCCGGGTTTTTGGTTGGACATGCGAGCGCAACACCGAACACATTTATAGATATACTGTCTCTATGCAAGAAAACACTTCGAGTAAAGAAATCAAAAAAATAACCGACGCAGATGTGCGCGGCAAAAAAGTTTTATTGCGCACGAGCCTTAACGTTCCCATTGCTGCAGACGGCTCTGTGGGAGACATGTTCCGGCTCAAGGCGGCACTTCCGACCATTGAACACCTCAGTAAAAATGGCGCACGCACGATTGTCATTGCGCACCTTGGTCGTGCAGGAGACACACTTGAGCCCGTGGTCAAAGAGCTTACAAAACTTTTGCCTAATGTGTCTATCAAATTTGTCGGCGGCGCGCTGGCAGATGCCGCAGCACATATATCTGAAATGAAAGACGGCGAATGTGTCGTGCTTGAAAACGTCCGCACCAATGATGGAGAAGAGAAAAACGACCCGGCGCTTGCACAACAGTTCGCAAGCTTGGGTGAGATGTTCGTTAACGATGCGTTTGCAGACTCGCACCGCACGCACGCATCGGTTGTGGGTGTCGCGCAGCTTTTGCCAAGTTACGCGGGGCTTTTGATGCAAAGCGAAGTAGAGCATTTAACTCCGGCGCTGACTCCACCTCAGGGGGCCGTTGCGATAATCGGCGGTGCCAAGTTTGAAACAAAGGAGCCGCTTATTTCCAAACTCCTCGAGCGCCATTACACCAAAGTGCTATTAGGCGGCGCTCTTGCCAATGACGGACTGAAGGCGCGCGGCATGCCGTTTGGCGCATCGCTGGTCTCGGACACGGTTATGCCGACTGCACTTGCAACAGATGACCGCATTGTGCTCCCCATGGATGGAGTGTTTCAAGATGTGGATGCCAACGCCGAGCGCGAGGCCTATGTCACCGATGTTCGCGCAACAGAAAAGATTGTTGATATCGGCAGCTACACTGCCAAGGCGTGGGTCAACGAAATACTCTCGACGCCTCTCTTGGTGTGGAACGGCCCCACAGGTATATACGAACTTGGGTTTGTGTCGGGCACCGAAATACTTGCCCACGCCGTGTCGGAGATGGATGGCAAAGCGGTTGTCGGCGGCGGCGACACATTGGCTGCGCTGCAAAAACATACATTCGATACAAATAAAGTATTTCTCTCAACCGGCGGCGGCGCTATGCTCGAGTTTTTGACCACTGGCACGCTGGTTGGTTTAGATGCTCTTAGGAACTCTTCTGCAAAAATTGCGGAATAAGATGCACGTGGACGTGCGGTACGTCGCGGCCGTCGATGCGGAGTTTTATAAAGTCAGCTTTGTGCTCTGCCTTAAGTTCTCGGGCAATCCTTTTTGATGCACGCATAAGGTTGTCGTAGGCCGCGTCGGGCATATCCTGAAACCAGGTGTAATGTTCTGTTGGTATGACAAGTGTGTGCCCGGCCGCCTGAGGGTTAATATCCAAAAATGACACCACCGACTCGTCTTCGTGGTGCACCTTGCGGGAGGGAATATCTCCGGCAACGATTTTGCAAAAAATACAATCCGTCTGTTCCATAGATTCTAGTATACTCTTTTCATGGCCTACCGGGTACGCGAGAAATTCCACGACGACTTGCTGACAGATTTGATGCATGCACGCGGTGTAATAACCCCTGACGATCAAAGTCTCTTTCTTGATCCCGACTATTTGCGCGACAGTCACGACCCGTTTTTATTGCCCGACATGGACAAGGCTGTCGACAGGGTATTGAAGGCGGTGAAGAAAAATGAAAAGGTCTGTGTCTGGAGCGATTACGACTGCGACGGTGTGCCGGGCGGCGTAATGCTTACCGACTTTTTGCGCACCATCGGGCTGACTGTCCGGCACTATATTCCGCACCGCCACAAAGAAGGGTACGGATTAAACAAACAAGGTTTGGACCAGCTTGCGGCCGAAGGAACAAAATTAGTTATCACGATCGACCTTGGCACAACCGAAATAGAAAACATCGCATACGCAAACACGCTTGGGTTAGATGTCATTGTTACTGACCATCACGTGGTCGCGGGCGAGGTGCCAGCAGCACTCGCGCTCTTAAACCCCAAGCGCCCCGACAGTGCATACCCGTTTGATGGTTTGTGCGGCGCAGGTGTCGCGTGGAAGTTGGTGCAAGCGATCTTGAGCAAAAAGCGTTTTAGTTTGGCCGACGGACAGGAAAAGTGGTACCTCGACTTGGTGGGACTTTCTACCATGGCGGACATGGTTCCTCTTGTTGGTGAAAACCGGATGCTCGCACGCTACGGGCTTGTTGTCATGAAGCGCGCGCGTCGTCCGGGGCTTGCGGCTCTGTTGTCGCTTATGCGCATCCGACCCTCGTCGATCACTGAAGACGATATCGGATTTATGATAGCGCCGCGCATCAATGCGGCGTCGCGCATGGACGCGCCCGACTTGGCGGCGCAACTCTTGGCAACTAAAGATGAGCTTGCTGCGCGCGACTTGGCGCGTCAACTGCAAGCGCTCAACGACGAGCGCAAAATTTTGGTAGCGACAACGGTGAAAGAAGTTAATAAACGATTAGAAGACGGCGGGGCAGAACATGATGTCATTGTCATGGGTAATCCCAATTGGCGCCCCGGCATCTTGGGACTTGTTGCCAACAGTTTGGCCGAGGCGCACGGCAAACCGGTTTTCTTGTGGGGCCGCGAGGGTGGCGACCTGTGCCGCGGCTCGTGCCGCGCGGGAGGCGCCTCGAGTGTTGTTGCAATCATGCAGGGTGCCGCAGATGTGTTTGACCACTTTGGCGGACATCACGCGTCGGGCGGATTTTCTGTTACACAGGATCGAGTGCATGAACTAGGCGTGCGGTTAAACGAATCGTTTGTAGCAATTGCCGCCGACCTGCCTCCCGCACCTGACACTGTGGTCGAGAGGGTAATGGCAGTTTCAGAAATTTCGCATGCGCATAGGTTGCTCAAGCAGCTCGCGCCCTTTGGTGTCGGCAACACCAAACCTTTGTTTATGTTTTCTGGCGTGACCGTTTCGCGTTTAAAAAAGTTCGGCAAGGTTGCTGACCATCTTGAATTGGGCCTCGACCAAAACGGTGCCTCGACGGTCGGCATCGCATTTTTCTCGACTCCTGAGACATTTACTAAAACTCCACAGGTCGGCGAAAAGGCCGATATCGTGGGCAGTGTCGAAACCGATTGGCAAGGCCGCCCAAGATTGCGCATCGTCGACATTGTGTAAACACGATATACTGCAAGCAATATGGAAAAAGGCGGAATCATTATTTTTACCGACGGGGCAAGCAAAGGCAACCCGGGTCGCGGCGGATGGGGTGCTATTGTCGCGACACCTACCCATGTGCGCGAACTGGGCGGCCGACAAGACGCTGCTACGAATAACCAGATGGAGCTCATGGCTGCAGTCGAGGCTCTGACCTATGCGGCAACAGTGCAGGAAAACTTTCCGGTGACAGTCTATGCAGACTCTTCCTACGTGATTAACGGCATCACCAAGTGGGTGAAGGGCTGGAAGAGAAATGACTGGAAGACCAAAACAGGCGGACAAGTTGCCAATCGCGACCTGTGGGAGCAGCTTGCTGACGCAGTTGAAAATATTTCCAGCAATATAAGTTGGGAGTATGTCGGCGGCCATGTGGAAATCGCGGGAAACGAACGCGTCGACACTATTGCGAGCGACTTGGCAGAGAAATTGCCGGTGAGTTTGTATGATGGCGCGCGCGCCGCATACACAGTCGATGTCGAAAACATTTCACACAGTGCCGAAGCACTTGAGCGAAAGTCTGCGGGCAAGTCCCGCAGCCGCTCGGCTGCGTACTCGTACGTGTCGCTTGTTGACGGTACAGTCATGACACACAAAACATGGGGCGAGTGCGAAGCTCGCGTAAAAGGAAAGATCGCGCGATTTAAAAAAGCTGCCAGTGCCGCAGAAGAGTCGTCCATCATTGCAGATTTTTCTAAAAGATAATTATGCACGGCGCGTTTGTGTACACACTCGCGGCGGGGATTTTTACAGGAGTTGCTCTGCAGTTGTTGTTGGGGTGGGGAAGTGTTGCTGCGTTTATATTACTGATTGCGGCGTGTGCCGCATTATTTTTTGCGCGAAGGAATACACAATGGCTGTATGTAGCGGTTGCGTGTGCGTCCCTGTGTGTTGGGCTAGTGCGTGCCGATATGTTTGCGCAAAGCGAGCGCCAAGAAACGGTGACGCAGTTTGTAAGCAATCATGTGACGCTTGCGGGTAGTGTTGCGGCCGACCCCGACGAGCGCACGACATCCGTGCGCACAACAATCAGTGTCGATGTAATTAATAATGAAATAGTGCACGGTATTGTGGTTGCGGTGTTGCCGCGCGATACCCGTGTTGCATACGGTGACACGATCGAGGTTGCAGGTAACCTAGTGCTGCCTGAAAGTTTTATAACCGACACTGGCCGCGAATTTGATTATCCGAATTATTTGCGCACGCATGGAGTGGTTGCTCTGGTAGAAAAGGCAGAACTTGTTTCAAACACTTCTGGCGGTTTTTCACTCAATGGTTTTTTGTATGCAGCCAAACATACATTCGAACAATCAATCGAGCGCACGTTGCCCGAGCCTCATGCCGCATTGCTCGAAGGCGTGTTGCTCGGCGAAAAGCGCGGACTTCCCAAAAGTTTGTCGGACGCGTTTATCACATCAGGCTTGGTGCATGTAGTGGTTTTATCGGGCCACAATATTTCTGTCGTAGCCGAAGGGATTTTTAGGGCGCTCGCATTTTTGCCGCGCACTGCAAGCATGTCGCTCGGCGGTGTTGGTATCGTATTGTTTGCGCTCATGTCGGGCGCTGGTGCCGCAACCGTGCGCGCGTGCATCATGGCAATTGTGGCACTGTTGGCGCGATACTTTCATCGCAGTGCGATTGCACTGCGTGCGTTATTTTTGGCGGGTGCGGCCATGGTGTTGTGGAACCCGCCTTCGATGTTGTATGACCCTGGATTCGTTTTGAGTATGCTCGCCACGTTTGGACTCATCACATTGTCGCCAACAATAGAGGAACATATTCCTGTGCGTTTTGTACGGCGTCAGTCGCTGCGCTCAATTATTGCTACGACAATTTCGGTGCAGATTTTTGTGCTGCCCATGCTTTTGTATCAAACCGGGCTCATGTCTATATATGCGCTGCCAGCCAATGTACTCGCACTTCCTGTCGTGCCTGCCGCGATGCTGTTCGGTTTTGTCGCAGGATTGCTCGGGTTCCTCAGTCCGCTGTTGGCACTTATCCCGGCGTTAATCGCGCAAGCGCTGCTTGCTTGGATGATGTGGGTAGCACAAACCGCCGCTTTGCTCCCAGGAGCATCGGCGGCGGTTGATGTGTTTCCGGCGTGGGCAATGGCCGCAGCCTATGCGCCTCTCACGTGGTGGGCTCTTAAGAAATATTCTGCTGTATATCGGAAAAGCGTTTCTCAACAGCAGACCAATTCAGATTTTTGAAGAAGGCCTCGACGTATTTCGCTTTGCCCGAGGCTCCGTGGTCTAGAAGGAAAGCGTGCTCCCATACGTCGAGCGCAACAACAATCGGGAGCGTGGCAAAGTGGCCCTGGTGCTGTTCGCCGACAAAGCTCATATGAAATGCTTTGGTCTCGGGATTGAAGTACAGTATCGACCAGCCTGGTCCGCGCATCATTGCAGTCTGCTTAAGACGTTTTTCAGCGGCATCTGCAGACCCCCAATGAGTGGTAATTGCTTTTGCTAATTCGCTTTCAGTATTCATCGCGCTTGCGCCACCTTCGAACTGGGGGAAGTAGAGTTCGTGCAACTTCATTCCATCAAACTCAAACGAGTGTCGGCGCCTCAGTTCGGAAATAGCGAGTGCGTTCTTTTCTGGGTCCTCAAGCAGTCCTTCTATCGCGGCGCTGATAGCGTTGAAGTTTTTTACATAACCCTGGTACAGCTCGATATGCTGGTCGACGCTTGTTTTGGAGATATCAATAAGTTCCGGAACAGCAAATGTCTTGGTTTCGTATGTCATGGGATTAGTATAGCAAATGCATGATTGCCCGAGGCTTGTGTTTTTAACTACGTATGCAATGATTATTGAGGTTGCACCTGCGATTGTGCAGGACACTGGGGGAAGGGGCTATGCGTACAGTTATAGCTTGGGCAGGACTGTCTGTAGTTGCTATAAGTTGCGTTGTAGTTGTGGTACATGGGACGGCGCCGAGAGTGGCGTCTGCCCAGGAATACGCAGTCTGCGGCGGTACGGCAGACTCGTGCAAAATGGTCGTGCAGGCTCAAATGGAGGATGCGAAGCGGTTTGCGCTTTCACACGTCCATGCACGGCAGGAGCCTGCACGCGCGATTGAAGTGCCGGTCAAACCTCGGCGTTTCGTGGTCGTTGTTACAACAGCGAACCATGAAATGGAATTTTCAAAACCGATGGTTCGCAGTCAATTGAAAGAAGAGTTCGCCCATTTATTTCAAGGGAATGAACTTCAGTTGGTCGGGGTGTATCACGAGGGCAGCAGCTATTACGCCGCCGCTATCGCGCCGCACCTTGTTATCGAGAAGTTACCCGATACGATATTGGCGCGGCTTCCGACGGACTAAAAGAAAGTAAACGCGGACAATTAATTGTCCGTGTTTTTTTAATACCGTACACTTGTCGTATGACATGGTCCGTTTTTAAACGTCACGCGGGACTCTTGTTGGTCGCGGCGCTCGCGCTTGTTGTGTCGGTCATATGGCTGCAGGTGCATGCTGCGCAGCCACCGAATGTGTTAACTGTTGCAGTGTTAGACATCGGGCAAGGCGATGCGATATTTATAGAGTCGCCCACAGGCAAACAAGTACTCGTAGACTCGGGTCCCGACAATAGTGTGCTCAATGCGCTTTCACAAGTCATGCCGATAACTGATCGCAGCATTGATGTATTAATTGAAACGCATCCGGATGCCGACCATATCGGCGGGTATATGAGCGTGCTTGAGCGTTACGAGGTCGGTATGTTTCTTGAGCCAGGCATCGCAAAAGATTCTACAACAGCAAAGTCGCTCGAAGCGGCTATCGACGAACACGGTGTTGCACGGTACGTTGCGCGACGCGGCATGGTCATTGATTTGGGCGGCGGGGCAGAGCTCGACATTTTGTACCCCGACCACGATGTCAGCCGTGTAAATCCAAACCTCGCTAACAACGGAGGTATTGTAATGCACTTGGTGTATGGAGAAACATCTATGCTGCTGACAGCCGATGTCGACTCAAGCGTAGAAGACACGCTGCTCGTTCTTGATGCACAAGACCCTGCAATTGAGCTGGATAGCGACATATTAAAAGTGGGGCACCACGGCTCAAAGTATTCGAGCGAAGATGTATTTTTGAAAGCTGTATCACCGGCGGTTGCACTTATATCAGTCGGCGCGCACAACACGTATGGCCATCCAACGAAAGAAGCACTCGGCCGCCTTCAAGCGGAAGGAGTCGAAGTCCACCGCACTGACCAAGAAGGTACCATTATATATGTCTCCAACGGCCAAGAATTTGTACGAAAATAAATTATCCAGTTTGACCTCGTCCGCATTGTAAGAGTATCGTATGTGTAGGTTCACGATCTTTTATTTTAGAAAGAAAGGAGGTGTGTGATGAAAATGACAAGTGTATTTCTTGTACCGGACCACCAAGTCATCCATGATGACGGGAAAATCCTCGATTGCATTGGGCCTAGCCCACTGCTTAAGGGCAAAGTTTTACTAACTGAAGAAATGCTCCTCTGGCCCATTCATGGATGCTTTGGGGACGTACAACTCGAAGACACAGCTGCTGCTCCGTATTACCACTGTCTCATGGCGCTAAGAGAGCTCTCGCCATTTATATCAGTGATTTGTATGAAAGCAGATGTAGAGAAGGAGAAATTGTTTCTCATTGATCATGATGGGCTTGCTATTACTACTAAGGGAA
>JAQBQX010000020.1 GCA_028286785.1 Candidatus Adlerbacteria bacterium | reverse complement strand
TACAAGAAAAAGAGCATCTACGATATTTTGACTATGACGGTCGAAGAGGCAATCAAGTTTTTTGAGGATATCCCGGCAATTTACGACCGTCTGAAAACTCTCGACGAAGTGGGGCTGAGCTATCTCGAGCTGGGGCAGTCGGCAACGACACTCTCCGGCGGCGAGGCCCAGCGCGTCAAAATCGCAAGCGAGCTGTATCGTCCGCATGTGCAGAAAACGATTTACTTGCTCGACGAACCGACAGTGGGGCTGCACTACGAAGACGTGCAAAAACTTATCGACATCCTTAACCGTCTGGTACAGGCGGGGAATTCTGTGGTGCTCATCGAGCACAATATGGATATTATTAAGTCTTCAGACTGGCTCTTGGACTTTGGCCCTGAAGGCGGTGTTGGCGGCGGTAACTTGGTCGCAAAGGGTACTCCCGAGGATGTTGCCAACAATAAAAACTCGTACACAGGTAAGTACCTGAAAAAAGTATTGCGCGGCAGATAAAGTTTTTGTAGTATATGGAATTGGAGGGTCCCGATCTTTGGAAAGATCTATGCTATGGCAAAACGCGTAAGGAAGCCAAATGTTCAAAAGGTGGAAACGGCGAGAGAATTTGTGAGGGGATATAAGAAACTCCATGGAGTATCAGTTGATGCTACTGCGGGACGTCCCAGAAAAATCACAAACATTGTTGACACTCTCGTTACGTGCAGCGATTACGAAGCTGTTCTCAATAATTGCAAATCACACCTTGTTGAAGAGAATATGTCTCCTCATGCATTTGAAGAACTTATGCGGCATCGTCATACAAACTGATTCTGAGACCAACATTGCCTAGCCACATACAGCACAGCTCCCACTCTTGGGAGCTTTTTATATGGATTCATGGACTTTTTAGGTATTTCCGCTATTATTACGACATGACTCTTGAAGAATTCAAGACTATTGCCGAAGATATGCCGGACGAGCCGGGGGTGTACTTCTTCCTCGGACCACACAAAGAAACGCTGTATATCGGCAAGGCAACCAGTTTGCGCACCCGCGTGCGCAGCTATTTTGCCAATGATATCGCGGTCAAACGCTCGCAGCTTATTGCTGCGATGGTAGAGAAAGCTGCTGGGCTCGATTGGCGTCAAACCGACTCGGTACTCGAGGCTCTCATTTTAGAAGCGAACCTGATCAAACACCATACGCCCGAGTACAACACCCAAGCTAAAGACGACAAAAGCTGGAACTTTGTCGTAATTACAAAAGAGGACTTTCCGCGTGTATTGCTGGTTCGCGGCAAAAATCTCGATGTGGAATGGCCAGAAAGCACACGCGCATATACATTTGGCCCCTTTCCGCACGGGTTGCAGCTCAAAGAGGCACTCAAGTTGGTGCGCAAGATTTTCCCATACCGAGAAAACTGCACTCCCGCTGAGGAAATGATCGCCGCAGGGAAGCCGGTGCGCGGCTGCTTTAACCAACATATCGGTTTGTGTCCTGGTGTATGCACGGGCGACATCAGTAAAGCCGACTATCGCAAAATAATCCGCCATATTGTATTGCTGTTCCAGGGCAAGAAAAAACAATTGGTCAAAGAGCTTGAAAAAGCGATGGTGAACGCCGCCAAAAATGAGGAATTTGAAGAGGCGACCAAACTCCGCCAGCAGATTTATGCACTGACACATATCCATGACGTGTCGCTGATCAAAGACGAATACCGCCGCCCACCAACAACTGGCGTTGTTGACCGTATCGAAGCGTACGACATGGCGCACTTGGCCGGTTCGGCAAACGTAGGCGTTATGACCGTGGTAGAAGGCGGTATGGCATCACGGGCCGAATACCGCAAATTTAAGATTAGGCTTACCGCAGGCAACGACACTGGTGCATTGCGTGAGGTGCTTACGCGCCGTTTGGGGCACGACGAGTGGCCTCTGGCACAACTGATTGTCGTAGACGGCTCTACGGCGCAGATAAACACCGCGGAGGCCGTGCTGCGCGAGCTTGGGATGGAGATCCCGGTTGTGGGCGTGGTCAAAGATGACAAACACCGACCGCGCGGCATCAATGGCCGCCGCGACCTTATTGCTGGGCGCGAGCGTGATATTTTGCTTGCTAACGCCGAAGCTCATCGCTTTGCTATCGGCTACCATAGGAAACGTAAGCGCGCAGAACTCGGGTTATAATAACCGTATGAGAGAAGTGGTAGGAGTCTTGCGCGGCGGACCGTCGAGCGAATACGAGGTGTCGCTTAAAAGCGGCGCGTCGGTGTTGGCCGCCCTCAACGAAGGACAGTATAAAGACAAATACGATGTGCGCGATATCTTCATCGATCGCGAGGGTGTGTGGCATGCGGGCGGCATACCTGCTAACCCCGACCGAGCGCTCCAAGGCATAGATGTCGTGTTTAATGCATTGCATGGCGAGTATGGCGAAGACGGCAACGTGCAAAGGCTGCTCCAAACTCTTGGTGTCCCGTATACCGGCTCGGGGCCAGAAAGCGCCGCGCTGACATTCAATAAACATCTCACCAACACCCAGGCAAAAAAGTTAGGTGTGAAGGTTGCACACAATATATTGGTCAATGCCGATGACGACTTGGACGCGCGGGCATTCGAGCTCTTTCGCAGCTTTCCACATCCAGCGATTGTGAAGCCTGTGCGCGGTGGTTCGTCGGTTGGCACCACAGTGGCCGACAGCTATCACGCGCTGCGTACCGGGCTTGATAGGGCAGCAGCAGTCTCGCCAGTTATTTTGGTAGAGGAGTTCATCAAGGGTCGCGAGGCAACAGTCGGGGTGCTCGACCATTTTCGCAACGAAGATACTTACGCGCTCATGCCTGTGGAAATCATCCCAGCACCGCACCGCAGTTTTTTTGACTATGACGCCAAATACAGTGGCGAAACAACCGAACGCGTCCCGGGTAATTTTACCGATGAACAAAAACGCGAACTTGCACGCGTGGCCAAACTGGTCCATAGCGAAATGGGGCTCGACCACTACTCGCGCAGCGACTTTATCGTGTCCCCGCGCGGCATCTACTTTTTAGAGGTCAACACGCTGCCAGGGCTAACCCAAGAGTCGCTGTTGCCCAAAGCTCTGCATGCTGTGGGGATGAAATTTGCCGATTTTTTGGAGCATGTGCTCACCCTTGCGCGCACCCGGACAAGGAAGTAGTCTAGCCTTATGCCGAAAGATAACCTCAAGAAATTAGCTGATAAAAAATGCATCCCATGCGAAGGGAATATGCGCCCTTATGCGCCCGATGAGGCCACTGCTATGATGCCGCATCTGAAAGACTGGATGCTGATTGACGACTCGCACATGTTGGCCAAGGAATATCATTTCAAGAACTTTAAACAGGTAATGGAGTTTGTGAACAAGGTTGCAGCCATTGCCGAAGACCAAGGCCACCACCCGGACATGTCGGTATCGTACGATGCTGTCGGGATAGAGCTTACCACGCACGCAATCGGCGGCCTTTCCGAAAACGACTTTATCGTGGCTGCGAAGATTGACCTCATTAAGTAGTCCTTGCGCGCCTTTGTGGGCTGTGTTTTGCTATATCCAGACGCAACTGGAGGAAAGCACATGCTTGCCAGCGAAAAGCACGGAATCAGCACGCGCCCACCCAAGATCGAAGGAGTCCATCAGATATTTACAGAGACATTGGCCGATGCACTTCCTAGGATTGATGTGGACCTGGAGAGTTCAAACTATGTTAAAAACTTCGTCAAGAAGTTGGAATACACGGCGGCGAAGGAAATCTTTTCAGCTTATTTTGTCTACCATCTTCGGGAGTTTCAGGCTTACCGTAATCCTTTAGTTGATGAAGGGCATATCGGCGCGCATTTTGTCTTGAGCAAACAGGTGACAAGCATCATCGACGTCAGTGGCATGTTTTCTCCACCTGGCGAAAACATGCGCGAGCTGGCTAGAGAAATCGCGTGGAAGTGGTCGTTCAAGGACGAGTTCAAAAAGCGCTCCCATCTTTTCTTTTCACTACCGGCGGCTGTGGTCCAACTGCCTGGTTTCGTGTGCCTTACTATGTTTCAACCGCCGTTAGAAAAATTGTTAGGACTATGCTTGATATTGTTACCACTTGTGATAATTGCGGCCGTGTCGCTCGTGCAGGCGCCCAAGCGATCGTTGCGGATACTTACCGCACTCGATAATCTTGCGCACCCCGCACCGTCTGAGCCCGAAGGGTCCCCTTTACCGCCCGGAGCTGTCCCTGTAGGTTTTCAGGCAATCCGTTAAATTGGGCTCCATAGCCTCCCCTAAACAGGGGAGGTTTTTACTTTTCAAAATTGCCCAGATTGTGTATAGTATGAAGGTTCTCGCGTATAGCAGCCTGGGCCCTTAGCTCATCTGGTAGAGCGCCTCATTTGCAATGAGGAGGTGACCGGTTCGATCCCGGTAGGGTCCACAAGACGAAGTAAACCTGCACTGCTGCAGGTTTTTTCGTACTTGTGGAAGACGGAGGCATGTTTTTGTAGCAACAAAAACGGCCGAGTCAGGGTCGTGGAATTTTTTGTGCGACGGCGCAAAAAATATCCCTGACCACAAAAATAAGAAAAACAGACTGCATTCTATGCTATAGTCCAAACAGACTCATTCTGGAGATTTCGATGGCAACTGAAAAGCCGAAAGAGTTTTACACTGACTCTGAATGGCGAAAATATAAAGCTCCAGTCGTGCCACCGCCTTGGGTGGTAGAAAATCTGCAAGAAACAGGCATGCCGGTTGAATGGGAAAATAGCTGGCATCCGGACTGGCCGATGAAATACCTAACCGAATTCCATGACGGTAAGGTTGTAACACATCTTAAATCTGGTTCAGTTCAGCCAGTAAAAGAATGGCTCACAAAAATTTAACACAGCCACAAAGGCTGTGTTTTTATATAATAAGATTCTTGTTGTATTGACATATTACATTTCCAATGAGATAGTATATTTGGAAGTTTTGAAACGGAGAAGCAGTAATGGAATACGACTCTAACCCGACTACAGACAAGCGGCTTCCGCCAGGACACCGCAACTTTAGCGGAATAAAACCCGCCGACGAAACTGTGTGGATCAGGAAAGATTTCCAGAAAATCTTTATAGATCTTCAAGAGTGCCTTAAAAGGTTCCTTGCCGTGCATCCTGAGTGGTTTTATGGGACCTATTCGAAACACGACGATGACCTCTATGTCTGGCACATCGCATATCATCCGGCTTATCGCCGCCTGCGTGGTGGCTGGGCGGCAAATTTCGAAATCAGCTTCTGGAAGAACGGTCGCACTCCGTTGCAGAAGGGCGTTGCGTTGAAGGACAGCGAGCTCGATGTGCTCAGTGTCTTTTGGAGCAAGTTCTTTACTGCACATCCGGGCTACCGGTGTGAATCAGAGAGAGCCGAGCCATGGGCCATCACGTATAATATATTCGCAAAAGACGACTAAGTCGTATCTGCTCAACTCCAGCCCCTGCGCATTGCGGGGGCTTTTTTATTACCTGTACAATAAGGCAGGAAGGGTAAGAAAAGGGTACTTCACCTCGTCTTTATAATCAGAAGAATATTATGTCGTTTGCTGTTGAGTTCCTTCAGGCAAACAAAAGGGAGGAGAAACCATGGCGTTTCTTCAAACAACTTCTAAGGCGCGTACGCGGCGTTTTACCGACCTGAGCACAGAAGATAAAGTATATTTTCTGTTGGCAGGTGCACTGCTTGTTTCAAGCGGTAGTGCAATAGTATTTGGCGAGTACATATTTGCTACAGCTTTTCTTGTTGAGCGGTTTGGCATATTGCTTGCCCGCTATTCCCCCAAAACTGTTCTCTGGGGAGACCTCCTCGTTTTTGGAGGATACATTCTCGGTCTCGCGTTTCTCGTTAAAGGTATCAAAGCCCTGCTGTAAAGCAGGGCTTTTCATGGCTCAACAACAACCTTTTAACTCATCGGGCCTTCAGGCACATCTATATATACTGTCTACTTATCAGGCTGTAACACCGACACTATGCATACTTTATATAGTCGACTTGCCCGCCGCGCGGTAGCAGGGAGTTTGGCTCTTTCCGTTATACTGATGCCGCTCGTGGCAGCGCTGCCTGCACAAGCTGCAGTATCAAACTGGCAAAATGGGTTTAGCATGGTCCCCTCAAGTCCAAGCGATTTCGGATCGGACACATTCAAGCAGTCTTTGCAGAACATGCGCGCAACCGGCGCCAACACGGTATCGCTGGTCATCCCGTATTATCAAAGCAACACCGGTTCGACAGACATTAACCCTGGTGCCAACACTCCCACTATGGAGTCCTTGGCTACTGCAATTGATTATGCCCACGGCCTGGGGATGTCGGTCACGCTCAAGTTCCATGTCGAAGTGTATGACGGCTCGTGGCGTGCTTACATCAACCCTGGAGACCGTGCGACCTGGTTTCAAAACTACGGCAATGCGCTTGCACAGATTGCGGGCGTAGCAGCCGCACACCGTGCCGAGATGATCGTCATCGGGACCGAGATGGTATCCATGGCAGCAAGCAGTCAAAATTCTACCAACACGCAAAACTGGATCAACCTGATCGGCCGCATCCGCGGTGTCTACAACGGCAAGCTGACATACAGCGCTAACAGCAATAGCAATTCCGACAACCCATTTGTAAACGAGAAAAAGTACATAGGCTTTTGGTCGTATCTCGACTATGTGGGCTTGTCTGCCTATTACAACCTCAATACTGGCAGCAACGATGTGAATTCGCTCATGGCTCAGTGGGACTATTGGAACACCAATGACTTGCAGCCGTTTTCCAAGTCGGTTAACAAACCCCTCTTGTTTGTAGAAGTAGGCTACCGCAGCCTGCAAAATGCCCACCAAGATCCGTGGAACTGGCAGCGTGGCGGATCGGAAGACCAGACAGAGCAAGCTAATGACTACCAGGCCTTCCTGCAGTATTGGAATAACTATAGCTATGTCGCAGGTGCGTCGTGGTGGGACTGGTCTACTAACCCGAATGCTGGATGGGGCGGCACAGACTACACTCCGCAGCACAAGCAGGCCGAACAGATCGTGAAAAAATGGTTCACAAATCCGACTGCGCCAAGTAACCCAAACCCATCGCAGTCTCCGGCATTTACCTCGAGCGCAACATCTAACCCTGGTTCGCCTGGGGTTGGCAGCCAAACATCAGTTGCTGCGTCTATCACAAATACCGGTTCTGCATTCGGCGACGGTATCATAGATATCGAGATCTATGACAAGAGCGGCGCCAAGGTATATCAGCAGTTCTTTGAGCATCAAAACATCGCTGCTGGTGAGGTGCGCAACTACACCGTTAATTGGGTGCCGGGCGCTGCGGGCACATATACGGTGATGGTGGGCGAGTTCAACAATAACTGGTCAAAAGCGTACGGATGGAACAGTAATGCGCTCACAATTACTGTTGCTGGTTCGACAACGCCACCTCCTCCAAATAATCCACCGCCTACTAATCCTCCACCAACAAACCCTCCTCCAACCAATAACCCTCCACCACCGACAGGTGGCCAAACTACTGAAGTCTGGTGGCCAAGCGACGGGTCAAGTGTGACAGGAGTCCAGCCGTTCAAGGCAATGGTGCAAAACTTGGATGTGTCGCAGTACAACATGTGGTGGCAAGTAGATGGCGGCCAGCTCAACCAAATGTCCAACAGTAGCGTCGACTATCCGCACAAAGAGGCTCTTGTTAACCTGACCGGTTGGAACTGGAAGGGCAGCGGCCCGTATCAGCTGACTTTTGTGTCTAAAGATAATAGCGGCAAACAAATCTCGACCAAATCGGTCAACATAAATATTAAATAAAACAAAAGACCTCCATAGCTGGAGGTCTTTTGTTGTGTCTGTCGGGATGCCGGGAATCGAACCCGGATCATACGAACCCGAATCGTATATAATACCGTTATACCACATCCCGAATTGATGGGTCTATGCAGATATTAGCAGAAATATTTGAAAAGAAAAAAGCCCCAAGACCGCATCCTGTGGGCGTTGTAGTATACTTCCTCTATGGACCAACTGCTTATCTCGACCACGGTGGCTATCGCCTCACTGGCCGGGTTCTTTCTTTTTATTACGGCTCTTAAGTACGCAGTATCCGACACCTTTGTGCGGACACGGCTCATCATGACCGCATTTTTGGTCTTTATGGTGATCACGCTCACGGCGGCCTTTTGGAAATTTACTGGCGCCTCGCTGTGGTACAGCATACCGGCGCTGGCAGCGGGTATGCTGGTCGGGCACTTTGTCGGCGTGCGCGCCGCGCAAGAAAAGCTCATGATGCAAGGGCTTGAACGCTACATGAAGCACTTTGCACACGTGGATGTTGATGACGAAGGCTTTCAGTGGTGGAGCGTCATCAATTTTTATTCGATCGCGGCAGCGCTGCTCATTATCAATCTGTTGGGGCTTACGACAGTGCTGTACAACAGCCGCGAAGGTCTGGTAATGGCCACATGCGCGCTAGGCGCCTTTTTGATGGGGACACTCACGCCTTACCTTATCCACCTGTGGAGTATCAAAGCGAGCGAAAATAAAAGTAAGACAACAAGCGAGAGATAAAAGACTTTGCGGGCTTGTTTACGCCTGTTTTCGCCGGGTCGACTTACCAACAGAGGTACGCCTGCTGCCGTGTACTCTTCGTACCGAAAGTAGGCTATGGCTATAAAGTGCGGCAATTGCCATAGGTACAGCACCGCAAACAAAAGCCCGGCCCAGATATCGAGACGGCCCGCAGCTGCAGCGTAACCCACGACAGGTGGTATAGCCCCAGCGACGGCGCCTGCATACAACGCCAGGCCGGTGCGGTGCTTCATCGGGGTGTAGATAAGCGCATAAAAAATCCATCCCACAAGTCCTATCCACATCGCAAGCGGGCTGACTAAGTTAAGCAAAACGCTGCCCACAGTGACTGTGACGGCACCAATGGCAAGCGCATGAGTAGGTACGATGCGCCCAGCGGGCAGTGCACGCGTGCGTGTGCGTGACATGCGCGCATCTATGTCGCGGTCATAGTAGTTGTTGACGGCGCAAGCGCTGCTCATGATGAGCCAGATCCCGGCGAACATATATACAAAGCCCGGCCAATTAAACTCTGCTGGTGATGCAAAGACGAATGCGGCTGCGGCCACAATGGCGTTGCCCAACACCATGCGCGGCTTTGTAACGTTAATGTAGGCACTCAGCATACTAGTCTTGTGAGGCCTGCACCGAGACCTCGTTATTTTTGTAGGGGATCTCGTGGCTGCTTTGCAGGTTTGCCATAATCCACAGGGAACCGCCGACGATAAGCAGCACTATTGCCGCGGCGAGCGCGAGCATCACGATATCGCGAAGTGTCGAGCTGCGGCCGATGTGTAGGAAATATCGCATCTGCACCACAAGCTGCAGAATTGCCACAAGCAGAATCCCCCAAAAGAGGACAGTATGTGACGGAAACTGGTGATGTGACGCCGCGTGCCCCCATATAAGTGCAAAACCTGCTGCCGTGAGCAGGATGCTTGATATAAAACCGATGGTGTAATTTCGTATCATTATAATGCGGAGGTTAATAGGTAGACGATGGAGAAGATGAATATCCATATGATATCGAGGAAATGCCAAAAGAGAGCAAGCATCTTTAATTTACGAACATTGCCCTCTGTAAGCCCCTGACGGTAGGTATACATCATAAGTGCAACCATCCACAGTATGCCGACAAAAACGTGCAGCCCGTGCGTGCCCACCAGCGTAAAAAAGGAGGAAAGAAAAGCACTGCGTGCCGGTGTGTTGCCCTCGGCGATAAGCGAGTGGAACTCGTAGCCCTCCATCCCCAAAAAAGTAAGCCCCAAGAAGAGAGTAATGAACAAAAATACATACAAAAGCGTTTTATTTTTTTTTGCATTGCTCGCCACCACAACAGCAAGTCCCATTGTGTAGCTTGATGTAAGCAGAATCAGTGTCTCGGCAAGCAGAAATGGCAGGTTAAGCACTCCGCTGTTGGTGATACCTCCGTAAGTTTGTCCGCGTAAAACCGCAAACACGGCAAAAAGAGATGCAAACAACATGCAGTCACTCAAGATGTAGAGCCAAAAGCCAAACAGCGATTTTTCTCCGTAGTTATTCATTTTATTGCTCATGGGTGTTGCTATCATGTGCGTGTAAGTAGTGCGGTTCCGGTCCGAACGAACGCACAAGCAATAGGGCGGCTATGGCAACAAGAGACACTGGCGGGAGCCACCACATATGCCATACCATCCCAAAACCAAAACCAAAACTCAGGATAGCGATATAAAAACCGATGCCAGAGTTGTCCGCAGTATCGATCCGAGGCAGTGGCGAGGTCCACTCGGGTCCGCGACTCTCCCACGGATTGTTGCCAACCTTGAGGTCGCGGCGCTTTATGATGCTCCAAACAATTTGTGCTCCCTGCGCAAGCACCCCGAGCGCGATAATTCCCGCACCTAGTGCAGCCACCAAGAAGAGAGTGCTGTACCCCAGGCTCGGATCGACTGCGTCAATACGCCGAGTAGCGCCCATAAGCCCAAGTATGTAGAGCGGAGTGAAAGCGACGATAAAGCCGATGAGCCACAACCAAAATGCAAGCTTACCCAAACCCTCGTGGAGTTTGAAGCCTGTGAACCGGGGCCACCAATAGGAAAGTCCCGCAAACGCGCCAAACAAGACACCGCCTATCACCATGTTATGGAAGTGCGCTACAAGGAAAAGGCTGTTATGGAGTTCAAAATCGACACCGGGGATAGACATGAGAACGCCGGTCATCCCGCCGATGATAAACGTCGCAAGAAAGCCCATGAACCAAAGCATCGGCGTTGCAAAAACAATACGGCCGCGGAACATAGTAAAGAGCCAGTTGAACACTTTGACCCCTGTCGGGATGGCGATGATCATGGTGGCGATGCCGAAGACCGCGTTGACGTTGGCGCTGGCACCCATAGTAAAGAAGTGGTGCACCCATACGCCAAACGAAAGGATAGCGATGAGCATGGTGGCTATTACCATCGACGTATAGCCGAAGAGCCGCTTGTGTGAAAAGGTAGAGACAACCTCGCTAAAGACACCGAACATAGGAAGGATGAGGATATACACCTCGGGGTGGCCCCACGCCCAAATAAGGTTGACGTACATCATTGCATTGCCGCCGAGCTCGGGGGTAAAGAAGTGCATCCCAAGCGTGCGGTCGAGCGCCAGAAGCGCGAGTGTGACAGTCAGGATAGGAAAGGCAAAGAGAGCCATAAGCATCGAGGCGAGGGTTGTCCAAGTAAACATGGGCAACTGCATCATCCGGAGCCCCGGGCGGCGCATCATAAGGATTGTCGCGATAAAGTTTATTGCAGATAGCAGTGTGGCCACGCCGCCTATTTCGAGCGCCCAAATAAAATAGTCGACCCCAACCCCGGGACTGTAGCTCAACTCGGAAAGCGGCGGATAGGCGAGCCACCCCACAGCGGCAAACTGTCCCACCACGAGGCTTACATTGACTAGCATCGCGGAGGTAGCGGTAAGCCAAAAGCTTATCGAGTTAAGGAGCGGATAGGCGACATCTTTAGCGCCGATTTGGAGCGGCACGACAAGGTTAATAAGCCCGAACATAAACGTCATCGCTACGAAAAATATCATGATGACACCGTGTGCAGTGAAGACCTGTGCAAAGTGGTCAGGCGCCAAGTAGCCTACCGCGCCTTGCGCAGTGAGTGCCTGCTGGGAGCGCATCATCATAGCGTCTATAAGTCCGCGCAAGAGCATAGTGAGAGCCAATATAATGTACATGACACCAATGCGTTGATGATTGAGGGATGTTAGCCACTCGCGCCAGAGGTACCTCCACGCGTGTAAGTAAGAGATAATGCTCAGCGCCCCAATCGCAGCAACAAGCACGATACTGCCGGCCAAGTTTTCGACGAAGCCTGGGTGGATAAATGCCGCGGGGGTGAGTATGCCGAAAAGATTCATATCTAATGGTGGTGGCCGGAGTAGCCTGGTTGATTATATTTCTCTAGTATCTCATCAAATAGCGCCGGGTCGGCATGACTATATATATTGGGTGTGGTTGTACCTGGCTGTGCGAGCTTTTCATATTCATCCCATGACATGGTCGAAGTAACGCCTGTCACGCTCGTAGCCCACAGCGCAAAGTCCTGTGGGGTCATTGCCTCAGCAGTAAAGCGCATGTCGGCAAATCCCTCGCCGCTGTAGTTGGCCGATAGACCCTGATACACGCCGGGTTGGTTGGCCATCAACGAGAGCGGTGTCGCCATGCCGGTCATTGCATACATTTGGCCGCCGAGCGCCGGTATCCAAAACGAGTTCATCGGAGCATCTGCCGTTATGGAAAAGTTGATAGGCGTATTTGCCGGGATTATGAGCGTATTTACCGTGGCAATGCCGTACTCGGGGTAGATAAACAGCCATTTCCACGGCAGCGCCACCACCTCAACCGTAAGTGCGGGTGTGTTTGATACAAGTTGTTTATGTGGATCGAGATTGTGTGTGCTTATCCAAGTGAGGGCACCAAGCACAAGTACTATTTCAATTGGGACGGCCCACCACACAACTTCGTCGAGCATCGAGTGCTCCCAGTCGGGCTCGTAGCGCGCTCCGGAATGTGCCCGGTACCGCCAAGCAAAAAAGAATAACAGTCCCAATACCGGTACGATGATTATGAGCATAAAAAGCGTCGCCTGCACCATGAGTGCGCTTTCTTGGGCACTAATAATCCCGCTACCGGAGAGGACAGAGAACATGTTCTCTATATTACCACTATATCTTATCAGTATTGCCGGGTACTTGTGGCGCTGTGCGCGCCGCCGCTTTGGTTGCAGCGTCAACGCTCAGGCGTGATGCAATGCTCAGCGATGTGCGTATGTGCTCGATAAGCGTCGAGAGTGCAGCGTGCGAGTCTTCAGACAATTGAGCTGACGCGTGTTCGTCCAGTTGTGCGGCGCCTTGGGCTACCACATTTTGGAATTGGGCTGCAACAGCCGCTGCGCCTGCAAAATCTCCTTGGATTTCTAATGTGTTGATTTGCTCTGAGAGTTTTTGTGCATGCTGATCAAAATCGGCAGAAAGTTGCGCCTGGGTTGTGCTGTCTAATTTGCCCTGCGCTGCAAGCTGCGCAGCCTCCGCAAGGCGGGCCTGTACTTCTTCTACATGCCACTGTGCTTTTGACATAGGCGTCACAGCTATCAGGCTCGTTACTCTCTCGTTTACGCCGACTTTAAAGACATACAACAGCTCTCCGGGCAGGGAATGGCTTGCGGCGGTGCTGATTCCTCCCCCGACAAATGCCGCCAAAAATAATGCAATGAGGATAAATGGCATAAATATATCTATATGGTAGCATGGCAATAACGCGTATGAAGGAAGGAGGATTGCACATATCGCTCGCAGCAGAGCGGGTAGGGACCCTGTTTGGGTTGCCCATCACCAACACGCTTTTGGCGGCATGGTTTGTCATGATCGTTCTCTCGCTTACTGCCTTTTTTGTCGGGCGCAACCCCAAGGTCATACCGGGGAAGGTCCAAAATTTCTTTGAAATGCTTTTGGACTTTGTGCTTGGCTTTATCGAACAGACTTTGGGCAGCCGCGCACTGGCTATTAAATATCTGCCGCTCTTGGTCACCATCTTTTTGTTTATCTTTGCCTCCAACCTGTTCGACTTCTTGCCGTTTTTCGGCAGTGTGGGCATCTACCATGGGGAAGAGTTCATACCGTTTTTGCATGCGGTCAACACTGACCTTAACGTGACGCTAGCACTTGCTATCATCGCGGTTATCTCAATTGAGGTGGCCGGTGTTGTGGCTCTGGGCGCTTGGACCTATGCCGGTAAGTTCTTCAACTTCTCGTCGCCGCTCAATTTCTTTGTCGGCATAATCGAGTTTGTGTCTGAAATGTCGCGTTTTATCTCCTTCTCATTCCGTCTTTTCGGTAACATTTTTGCCGGGCAGGTGCTCCTGTCGGTTATTGCATTGTTCGTGCCGTACGGGTTGCCGGTTCCTATGATGGCCTTCGAATTGTTTGTGGGCTTTGTCCAAGCGGCGGTATTTGCGATGTTGACGCTGTTTTTCATCAAAATTGCCATCACGGCGCCTCACGGCCACGGCAGCGAGGTAGCCCACGCTCCGGCCCATTAAACTGGGCATTGTGGGGGTAGTTGTGCTACAGTGTGTGGGACTTAATTAGAAAGTAATTGTGACGTATTTTAGGTATGGATATTGAATCAGCACGCCTTATCGGCATGGGCTTGGCCGCAGGTTTGGGCGTTTTTGGCCCAGGCATTGGTATCGGTCTTATTGGCGCAGGCGCTATGGAGGCAATCGGCCGCAATCCAGACGCATCGGACAAAGTTGTCTCAAACATGATCTTGGCTATCGTCTTTACGGAAGCTCTCGGCATTTTGGCGCTCGTGGTTTCGTTTATTATCAAGTTCGTCTAGTCGCGTTAGCTAGAAATCGCAATGGCTCAATTGTTTGCTGCATTTGGCATTGACTGGCGTCTGCTGGTTATTAACCTGGTCAACTTCGGGTTGCTCCTGGTTTTGTTGCGTGTGTTTTTGTACAAGCCGCTCACCGGCATGCTTGAAAGCCGCCGACTCAAGGTAATAGAAGGCGTGCGCAATGCCGAACTGGCAGCTGCGCGCCTCGAGGAAGTAGAAAGCTCTGTATCTGGCC
Source organism: Candidatus Adlerbacteria bacterium (assembly GCA_028286785.1). GTDB lineage: Bacteria > Patescibacteriota > Minisyncoccia > Phycocordibacterales > SBAW01 > GWA1-54-10. The sequence continues at coordinate 1,755 of JAQBQX010000020.1, read as the reverse complement.
GCATGTCTGATGCTGCTGCTCAGGCTGACAAAATGTTGGCTGATGCCCGCGCAACCGCTGTCGAAAAAGAGCGCGCGCTGGTAGCACAAGGCGAGGCGGTTGCCGCATCGCTTTTAAAGGATGCAGAGGCCCAGGCCGCAGAATTGCAGCGCGAAGCGGTGCTCAAGAGCAAGGAGGATGTCGCCAAACTCATTGTTTTGGGCATGGAGAAGATGCAGCCGGCTCAAAAATAAGACACATAATTACTATGACTATTGCTACGACCTACGCAAAAGCCCTCTATGCAGCCAATGCACAGGCTCCCGAGGCCGGAGCAAAGCATTTGGCGCATTTGCGTGAGTCGTTAGCCCGCCGAGGTCACACCAAGCTGTATCCGCAAATTTTTGCAGAGTACTCCAAGCTGATAGAGAAGGATGCAAGGCGCAAGGAATACGAAAAGGTCACCCCAGAAGCAGAGCGAACACGGACACTCCTCGAACTTTATCGGAAATTGATTACCAGCTAGTACCCCACCTGTATGCAAAATTTTATCGAACAATTCACAAAAGAAATACAGGGTTTTGCCCCGAGCGAACGCCCAACAGGCGCTGGTATTGTGACGCGCGTATCTGACGGCGTCGCAGAAATCGAGGGTCTCGACAAGGCAGTGATGTCAGAGATGGTCCGTTTTGATACGACCCATGGCAAACCGCTCGCGCATGCTGTCGAGGGTGCTGGCGAGGTCTTTGGTCTTATCTTGAACCTCGAAGAGGAATTGGTGCGTGTCATTATTTTGGGCGATGTGGCCCATGTGCACGAAGGCATGCCAGTGTTTGCTACAGGACAGGTGCTTTCTATCCCGGTCGGCGAGGCGCTTTTGGGCCGCGTTGTCTCAGCTTTGGGCGAGCCTCTGGACGGCCAGGGTCCTATCAAGGCAACTAAACACAACCCTATCGAGCGCGAGGCCTACGGCGTTATGGACCGCCAGTCCGTATCGGTGCCACTTCAGACCGGTACAAAAGCTATCGACTCGATGATCCCGATTGGTCGCGGACAGCGCGAGCTCATCATCGGTGACCGCGGAACAGGCAAGACGACTCTTGCTATCGACACTATCCTCAACCAATTGACCGAGCCAGCAGAGACTCGCCCGATTTGTATTTACGTATCAATTGGCCAAAAGGAGTCCAAGACTGCGCGTTTGGTAGCCCAGCTGAAGGAACGCGGCGCGATGGATTACACCATCTTCGTCAACGCGGGCGCAGCAGCACCAGCGGCTATCCAGTACCTGGCGCCATTTGCAGGTGCAGCTATCGGCGAATACTTTATGGAGCAAGGCAAGGATGCGTTGGTTATTTACGACGACCTGTCTAAACACGCTGTTGCATACCGCGAGCTGTCGCTCTTGCTGCGCCGCCCACCAGGCCGCGAAGCATACCCAGGCGACATCTTTTACTTGCACTCGCGCTTGCTGGAGCGCGCTGCACGTCTGTCCAAGGAAAAGGGTGGTGGATCTCTCACAGCGCTCCCGATCATTGAAACCCAGGAAAACGACGTCTCGGCATACATTCCAACCAACGTCATTTCTATTACTGACGGCCAGATCTTTTTGGAGACTGACCTCTTTAACAAGGGTATGCGTCCTGCTATCAACGCCGGCATTTCGGTGTCTCGCGTGGGTTCAAGCGCACAAACCAAGGCAATCAAAAAAGTTTCGGGCCGCATCAAGCTCGAGCTGGCGCAGTTCCGCGAACTTGAGGCCTTCATGCAATTTAG
>JAQBQX010000018.1 GCA_028286785.1 Candidatus Adlerbacteria bacterium | reverse complement strand
ATTATATGAATATTACATTCCATATAAGCGTCGTTCGCTCGGAAATTAAAACAAGTTTTATTTCTCTCACTCACTAGCTTATGGGATTCCTCGACTTTTTAAAACCAGCCAACAGCAGCGGCAGCACAAGCCCTTTGGGTAGTGCTGTGTCTCCCATCTTGCCCGAGGAAATCTACAAGCAGGGCGTCTTGGAGCTCCAAGACGTCATCGCACCTTCTGCACTCAAGATCACCCCGCGTGAACTAAACTTGGGTGACAAAATTGCGCGAACTTTCTTTGTCATGTCATACCCACGCGTACTGACCGACAACTGGTTTTCTCCTATCGTGAACCTCGACCGCGTCATGGATGTGTCCATTTTCGTACACCCGATCGACTCGGCCGAAATCCTCAAGAAGTTCCAAAAAAAGGTAGCCGAACTCCAGAGCCAGATCATGGATCGCGAAAACAAAGGTTTGGTGCGCGACCCGATGCTCGACACAGGATACCGCGACCTCGAAGACCTGCGCGACCAATTGCAACAAGCACAGGAAAAACTGTTTGATGTGGGTATATATATCACAATTTACGGCTCGACCATCGAGGAGCTCGACAAGGCCGAGAGTGAAATCAAATCGATGCTCGAGTCGCGCCTCGTGTACGTAAAGCCAGCGCTCTTTCAGCAAGAACAGGGCTTCCGCAGTGTGTTGCCGCTGGGCAATGACGAGCTTGGAGTCAACTCAAAACTTAACTCATCGCCGCTTTCGTCTATTTTCCCATTCGTGTCGTTTGACCTTACCTCTGACAAAGGAATCTTGTACGGTGTGAACCGTCACAATGCATCGCTCGTGCTGTTTGACCGCTTTAGCTTGGAAAACTACAACTCGGTTATCTTTGCCAAGTCGGGCTCAGGTAAGTCGTACGCGACCAAGCTCGAGATATTGCGCACACTCATGTTTGATACAGAGGTCATTGTTATCGACCCAGAGCGCGAGTACGAGTTTCTTTCCCAAACAGTGGGTGGGCGGTACTTCAATATTTCTCTCAACTCTGAACACCATATCAACCCTTTTGACCTGGCAGTACCGCGCGAGGACGAGAGCGCTGCAGACATCTTGCGAAGCAACATCGTGGCGCTCGTGGGCATGTTCCGCATCATGCTTGGCGGTTTGACACCGGAGGAGGACGCTATCATCGACAAAGCAATCTCTGAAACATACGCTCTCAAAGACATCACCATTGACTCGGACTTCTCCCAGGTAGAGCCGCCACTCCTTTCAGACTTCGAGCTGGTGCTCTCAGGCATGCAGGGAAGCGAGTCGCTTGTACAGCGCCTCAGCAAATACACCAAAGGCACTTGGTCTGGCTTCATTAACCAAGCAACCAACGTCGATATCAACAAAAAATTCGTCGTGTTTTCCGTGCGCGACATGGAAGACGACCTCAAGCCGGTCGCCATGTACCTCATTACGCACTATATCTGGAACGCGGTACGTAAAAACCTCAAAAAACGCCTCCTCGTTATCGACGAGGCGTGGTGGATGATGAAGACCGACGACACTGCGTCGTTCCTCTACGGTATGGCAAAGCGCGGTCGCAAATATTACTTGGGGCTTGCCACTATCACCCAAGACGTCGACGACTTCCTCAAGTCGCCATACGGCTTGCCGATGATCACCAACTCGTCGATCCAACTGCTGTTGAAGCAGTCGCCGACCACTATCGACACGCTCCAAAAAACATTTAACCTCTCGGATGAGGAAAAATACCTGCTTTTGGAATCCGACGTAGGGGAGGGGATATTCTTTGCGGGCCTCAAGCACGTCGCTATCAAAGTTATTGCCTCGTACACCGAAGACCAGATAATTACCTCTGACCCGTCACAAGTGCTGCGCATGCGCCAACAGCGTGCCGACGCCGCAAGTACTGCCGGGTTGCCGCCGCAACAATCCACCAATGTTTAAATATGCATTTTTTATCCTCATTGCTCTATTCATAGACGGGTTTCAATTGTTGATAGACCTGGGGCTTATGGCAATTGGGGCAGCTGCTGGGACCATAGGAGGGGCCGCCGCTGGAGCCGCAGCATGTTCACCAGCAGGTGAGACAGTAGCAGCTGTCTGTGCTGCTGTGGGTGGATTCGTGGGTTGGTATGCCACTCCTGCACTTGCGCCAGTTTTAACACCTCTTTTCATGATAGTCGGTTTTACAATCGGCGCTATCATCAGCATGACTATTGGCTCAGGATTAGTGTTTTTACTGACCATTTACGGCATGTTTTATCCCCGCTATGCTATACCCGCATTTATAGGAGAAGTACTGCCAGGTTTTGATATATTACCCGCTTGGACTGCCATGGTAGTGGCTTCCATATTAAAAAAAGAGAAGATCAGTGCTGCTGAAGTTGTTGGTTTTACTGCAAAAGCGGGTTCAAAAATCGGAGGTTCGGACAACCCTGTATCGCAAGGAGTCCAGAAAGGGAACGCTGCTGGAAGTCCCTTTGCACCAGAGCGCGTCAGTCGTCTGCAAAACAACGGACAATCTGAGCAAAAACAGGTCCGCCAACCATTAATATTGCAATCCCCAAAGGTGGATGGCATTTCTCGCCCAACATCTAACGCGGCGGCAAATGATAACAACTCTGCCCGAGAGACAAAATTTGCTGCATAATAGAGAGATATGAAGTTTCTTCGCATCAGCCTCCTTGTTGCAACAATATTTATCGCAACGCCTGCGTTTGCGCAAAACTTTGACGCATCGCTGCCAGATCCAATACAGTACAGCACCATACCCGAGACTCCAGCGCCCGGACAAACAGTTACCTTGCAGATACAAGGAGTGGGGACTTTTTTAGGGTCTGCGACGATTACCTGGACCCAAAACGGGAAAGTTATCAGCGCTGGTATAGGGGACACCGCCCTGAACATTGCGGCAGGGCAGTTAGGGAGCAGGACTGTTGTCCGTGCAAGCATAAAGTCGCCGACCCAAGGCAGTTACACTCATGACTTTATTGTGGTCCCTTCGATGGTTAACTTGGTGTGGGAAGCCGATACCACCATCCCGCCTTTATACCGCAGTAAGGCTTTGTACAGCGGAGGAGCCGGACTCCTTGTGGCAGCCTTTCCTCAGGTGACCTCTGGCGGATCGTTTATTGCCTCCAAAGGTTTGGTATTTCAGTGGACACTGAACGATGACCTAGTTCCTGAGCAGTCGGGGTTGGGACGATCTGTATTTCGCTTTAGTGGCAATCAACTTAAAAACGCAGAAGAGGTTGGGGTTGATATATACATAGGCGAAACCAAAGTAGCCCATGGAGACGTCGTTATCCCTGCCACTGACCCAACAGTCATATTCTACGACCGCGACCCTCTGCGGGGGGAAATATTCGACGCAGCACTGCCTTCAGCTATCCACTTGATAGGGAACGAGCTAACTGTGCAGGCCGAACCGTTTTACTTTTCAAACACCAGCAAGAAAAACGGGACCCTTCAGTACTCATGGACTATTAATGGCAGCGATACTACTGGACCTGATGCGCAGTCGGGTATTTTGACCTTGCGTCAAAGTGGCAGCGGTACCGGGTCGGCAATTATCGGCATCTCTATACAAAACCTCAACACTTCTCAACTGGTACAATCAGCACAGACAGCACTAACGGTGTTGTTTGGCGCAAACAGCACGGGAGTTTCACTCTTTGGCCTATGATAAAAAAATTCTCTGTCATTTTTGCTTTTGTCTCACTTTTTTTCTTACAGGCACCCACTCCTGTGGCTTTTGCTCAATCAGCAAATTGTCCGTATGGACAAATAGACCAGTACGATGCAATGGGTACCCCGACCGGAGGTTGCGACCCTGCGCCCAATTCCGACACTAACCCGCCTGTCGTAGAAACAACATCGAGCGGAAGCGGTTCAGCAGGCACATCTGACTCTGCCTCCGCATCGTTTACCCCCTCTAATACTTCATCAAGTGCAGCGGGAGAATCTACCAATGGAGGGTTTGGCGGCGCTTCTAGTGGATCAGTGAGTCCTTCCGGCGTAAATGCCACGGGAAATGCCTCCTTTAACACCGGCGCTTCTAGCGCTGCATCAGGCGCGACCACTGTGGACGCGCAAGCCGTTAACGGTAAACTAAATTACACTCCACTGGAGCCGCTGCCCGGTTTTCCTACAAATGTCTCAGACCCTAACAATTTGAACGACGTGATATCGGCGTTTTTCAAGCTCGCACTCGGGTTCGGTGCAATGTTTGCCGTATTGCTACTTGTGCTTGGCGGCATCAGCTACATGACGACCGAAGCAGTAGGGCAGCGTGTTGCCGCTAAACAGCGTATAACTGCCGCACTTTTAGGCATGCTGCTGTTGCTATGTTCGTACTTGATCTTGTACACAATCAACCCAAACTTATTGAATTTTAATTTGAAACTTCAACAGTCGACCATTACTGGTTCTTCGCCAGTAACATCCATGTTCGGCGCCAAAAATTGCATTGGAGACTCATGTATTACGCAACAAGAAAGAGACGCTAACGCACTTATAGAGGATGCGAAGGCAGGGAAGGACGTTGATTCCGCTCAGTTAGATCAAGCAAAAGAAATTAAAGCAGGAGAGCAGGTTAATCAGGTGACATCTTGTAGAAATTTAGGAGGCACATTCAGTAATAATATTAACTTTGGATCAGGTGGTAAGCCGCCGACATGCGATTCAGGAAGTGCTCAAAGTGACATGAGCTTGGGAGCATACACAAAATGCGAGAACATACCTAGCGGAGGGTACTGTGTGCACAATTAATTATGTCTAGAAAACAATTATATCTTATAGGCAGTATCACGATTACAATCCTAATTGTGGGATTATTGGCTTGGTGGTTTTTGAATCGCAACGCAATATCCGAAGCCCCAAACGTGACGGGTATTTTCGGAACAGCAGGAGATAAGTCGGGTGGAACACAGACAAACACTCAGACCGATATTAACGGCAACCCTGTCATAAGTTCCAATGGAGGATCAGCCAAGGCGCCTATTATTTTCAAAATCTCTGACGGCCCAGTAACAGGCGCCATGTTTGTAGAAACTAAAAACCCAACCACCACTCTTGCGCGCTTTGTCCTGCAAGAAAATGGCCACGTTGTGGACCTACCACTTGATGTGCCGGGCGCTATTGTGCGCTCAGTGTCCAACACTACCATCCCAGGAACCCAGCGCGCATTGTGGTCAAAAGACGGCTCGGGCGCCATCTTTCAATATCTCGACAAGTCGACCGTCAAAACACTCTACATATCGTTCCCGCGTGCCACTGCTTCCACCACAAACGGCACGAGCCATATACAATTTTTGCCAGACAACATTGTAGATATCGCATTTTCCCCAGACACGCGACAAGTCGCATACCTTATACCGATCACAAGCGGTGGGGTAGCGGGTTATACCGCCTCGCCTGACGGCTCTAACGCTAAAAGTTTATTTACTATACCCCTTGCACAAATTCTTATATCTTGGCCAGCAACGAGCACTATTATGCTCCAGACAAAATCGATGGCAGGTATTCCAGGTGTTGTATTTGGTGTCTCAACAAAAAATGGTGCACTCCTTCCTCTTATTTATGGACAAGGGGTTACGGCTTTAGGAAATAGTGATTTGAGTATAGTGCTGTACCAAACACGTGTTACTGACTCATCGGTTGTAAATACTTATTTGCACAACATGTCAGTTGGAAACGATAATTCTGTGCTATTTAATCCCTATCCGGAAAAATGCATGTGGAATACTCGCACAACGGTGTTCTGTGCTTCCCCATTGGGATACACAGAAGCAGATTTTTTGGATAATTGGCACGCAGGCGTGGCTAAAATTGCAGACTCAATAATGTTTTTTAAAGTACAGAGCAATATTGCAACTGTTATTGCTATTCCTGGCAGCAACGACGGTGGTACTGCGGCAGATATAGCCCAGATCGCTATTTCTCCTGACAGTAAGTATTTACTTTATGTGACACGCGGCGACAGAAGCCTGTGGGGAGTACGGCTGGATAAGTGAGGGTCATAACGACCCGAAACGTCAAGGATTTGCTTGACGCTAATTATTTGTGCTTCAGCACAATATGGCGGAACTTATCTTCGCCGTTGGAGACTGTCTCTATTTCTGGATCATTAGCAAACAATTCGTGTATAACCAGGCGCTCGTATGCAGACATAGGAGGCAAGTCTACGTCGTGTTTAAAAAGCCTTACGCGCTGGGCTAGCGTGCGCGCATTGGTACGGATTTCTTCCAACTGTGCTTCGTGGTAGCCGTTTACATCTATCAAAAACCCCTGGGACTCTGGGTGCGTTACCTCGGCTAAACGGCGCACTACCGCATTCAGGGCGCGCAGATGCTCGCCATGCGGGCCAATGAGCCTCTTGGAGTCAGGGCTCTGCACCATGACGACCGTACGAGCTCCTGGAAGCACTTCAACTTTTTCTACTTCAACATCGAGCTTCTCTAACAGGGAGGTAACAAGTTGTGAGAGAAGTTCGGGCGACATAGCCCAAAGATACCCTATGCAGCGGATTTCTCAAGTTGTCGCTTGATGATCCACTCTTGGCCCATAGAAACGAGGTTGCCTGTCGTAAAGTAAATACCCACCGCAGCAGGGAAGGAGTAGGCGATCGAGCCAAGCAATATCGGCATGCCATAGAGCATCATGTACTGCTGGATGCGCTGTGCTGACTGCTTTTCTGGGGCCATGCGGGCAATGCCGGGTGCCGTGCGCATAACCGAAAGGCGGATAGCGCCGTACTGGGTAAGGGCAACAATGATAGCAATAGGGATGTTGTGTGCCGACTGGAGGTTAACGAGCCCTAAAAACATGAGGTTTACGGCTTGTGGCGCATGTACAAACGAGTATAGGAGGTCGGTTGCGATTGATGGCAGCCCCTCGCGGAAAAAAGCGAAATACAGGGCCAAGAATATAGGGATCTGGACAAACAAAGCTAAAAAGCCTGCAAATGGGCGAATGTTCTTTTCCTTAAAGAGCTCCATAGTGCGCTTTGCGCGCTCGTCCGGCTGGTCTTTGTAGGTCTTGTTGATGTGGTCCAGGTCGCCTTGCACCTCTTGCATACCCATTTGGGTGCGGATAGAGGCCGAAAAGGCGGGATAAAAGATCACGCGGATGATCAGTGTCAGGGCGATAATAGCAAACCCCACGTCTCCAAAGGGCATAATCCCGATGAGGAAGATAAAGATGTTGTAGAGGGGCTTTACAAGGAATGTTTCAAACATAGCAGGTTAGTTATGGAAGAGTTTTGCGATATCTTGGGCAAAGGCTGCCGTCCGAGGAGTAGGGGGCAGTTTGTGTACAAAAAACACGGCTGAAGTGTCTGAGGGGAGGGGATGGACCCGAAGTGCAGTATAGAGAGACCGGCGAACGCTATTGCGCAGTACGGCAGTTTTGGCCAATTTCTTGGATATTACCGCCGCACAGCGATATGGACCTTTAAACACAACGTATTTTACCGAAAGGTACCCCGCCCGGCCCGATGTGCCCGCCTTAATTATATCCCGAACCTCTCCACTGCGGAGCCTGTGGTTACGGGAGAGCATTATCGTATCTTTTTAGCAGGCTTAACGGTCAGCGAAGCGCGACCCTTGCGGGCACGGCGCAGGAGCACTTTGCGACCGGCTGCGGTCGCAATACGCTTCAAGAACCCGTGGGTGCGGGCTCGCTTACGCTTTTTTGGCTGATATGTTTGTGACATATGTTTTCGCTACTATAGCGCAAAGGGGCATTATGGGCAAATTTTGACTAGGGACCCGCGGTCGCGTATTCTTGGGGTACCAATGACTACCACGAAAGAACTTTGGGAAAATGCGTTAGTAGAATTGGAGTTAACAATCTCTCCACCCAACTTCAACACGTGGTTTAAAGATACTCATATTGTTCGAGTAGAGGATGGAACAGTATTTTTGGGCGTACCGAGCCAATTTGCCCGCGACTGGTTGTCGCGCAAATTCCATAAAGACATTTTGCGCTCATTGCGCGGCCTTTCAGAAAATGTGCGCTCGGTAGAATATATTATTTCTCGCGGACCCAAGAAGGTTCCCGAAGAAGTGCGCCCCATTCCAACTGCACCATCCGAGCTTCCGCTAGAAGCAGTGCATTCCAAAACAAATCTCAACCCGCGCTTCACGCTGAACAATTTTGTCGTAGGTTCCTTCAATGAACTAGCGCATGCGGCTGCCCAAGCGGTTATCCGCAAACCGGGCATCGCATACAACCCCTTGCTTGTGTATGGTCCCACCGGCCTCGGCAAGACGCACCTTATCCAGGCGATAGGGAACCACTTCCGTATCAACGCGCCGGACCGCAAAGTGTTTTACGTCACCTCAGAAAAGTTCTCGATGGACTATGTCTCGGCGCTGCAGACAAACAAGATCCAGGCATTTAAAGAAAGATACCGCCAATATGACCTCTTGATCATGGACGATGTGCAGTTTTTGGCAGGCCGCGACAAGATCAAAGAGGAGTTCTTTCACCTATTCAACTTCCTCCACGACAGCAACAAGCAATTGGTGTTCACTTCCGACCAGCACCCGAACGTGATCCAAAACCTCGAGGAGCGCATCAAGTCGCGCCTTTCGGCCGGGATGATCATTTCAGTTACGCCGCCTGACCACCAGTCGCGCCTGGCGATTGTCCGTACCAAAGCCGCAGCGCACAACGTAGTACTCTCGGATGACATTTTGGATTACTTGGCCAGCGCCATAGAAGGGAACGTCCGCGAACTAGAGGGAGCACTTAACCTTTTGCTTATCCAGTTTGAGATGCGCGAAGGCCCTCTTACCCTGACCGATGCCAAGGCAGTACTGCGCAGCGCCTCGGGTGCAGCCAAAAAAGCCATCTCCGTGGGTGAGGTGGTCAAAACCATTGCTAACTTCTATGGGATAGAAGAAGCAAGTATCTATGAAAAGACCCGTCGCAAAGAAGTAGTGCGTCCGCGCCAAGTGATCATGTTTTTGCTGCGGGAAGATTTCCACATATCGTTCCCGACGATTGGGGATAAACTCGGCGGCCGCGACCATACAACCGTGATCCACTCGTGCGAAAAAGTGAAGAATAGCCTGCGTTCTGATAGTGTTTTGAGCTCCGAGATCAACCAGATCCGGTTGATGTTGAAATAATGGGGAGAAAGGCGCACTATAGTGGGGAAAGCTGTGGATAAGAAACCCTACAGTTTAGTAGTCCCCAGAAGTTATGCGACCTGTCCGGAGTATTTCCCCACATGAGGTCGGGTAAAAAACATAAGGTACATAAGGATATAAGTGAGATATCCACCAATCCACAGGGCTAATAAGAGTAATAAATTTTATTTAAAGAAAACTTATAAAGACCATGCAGTTTGAAACAAATACCGAGGAACTCCGAGAAGCAGTTTCAATAGCTGCACGTTTTGCAGAACGCCGCGCCAACCTTCCTGTCTTAGCTAGCATTTATGTATCAGCCGAAGGTTCGAACCTAGTCTTGCGTGCCACTAACCTTGAATGCGGTATAGAGGTGCAAGTCCCCGCACGTATTGGAGAGGAAGGTGTTGCGGCAATACCGGCACATACATTGCTCGGATTCCTATCTAATACACGCGGTAAGAGTGTTTCAGTGGCAACAACAGGGGAAGTGTTGAAAATAGTGACAGAACGCGCCAGCGCGTCGATTAAGACCCTTTCCGCAGATGACTTTCCAATACTTCCGCGCGTATCGGCATCTACTATGTTTTCTGCAAAGGCATCCGACTTGGCACGCCTTATTAAAAGCGTTGCATATTGCGCTTCGACATCGGCTATCAAGCCTGAACTCCAAAGCGTCTTGTTGGTAGGGGAAAGCGGCAAGCTCTCGGCTGCAGCGACAGACTCGTTCCGCCTTGCAGAAAAGACCGTGCCTCTGCGTAGCGCAGGGAATGTGCCGCAGTTGTTGCTCCCAGCCAAAAATGCGGCAGAATTCATGCGCATCTTGGAGACCTCGAATGGGGAAGTAGAGGTCTATTACAACGAAAACCAGATTTCCGCACAAATAGACTCGCTTTATTTCACGAGCCGGCTTATTGACGCAGCATTCCCTAACTACAGACAGATCCTCCCTAAGACCTTTGGGACAGAGGTGGTGGTCTTACGCGAGGATTTTACCCAAGCGCTTAAATCACTTTCTATCTTTGCTGACAAATTTTCCCATGTGTCGTTTACTGTTGATCCAGAAAATAAAGCGGTGATGCTTTCATCGCGCAACCCAGACGTGGGCGAACAGACAAGCCAAATACGCGCCACCATCACAGGGGACGCTGCGACTATGTCATTTAACGGCCGCTACTTGGCAGACTCGGTACAGGCAATTTCAGGCGAGAGTGTACGCATACAATCAAACGGGGTAGGGAAGGCAATTTTGATTACAGACGCGGCAGATAGTTCGTTCTTCTACTTGGCGATGCCGATGAACCGCTAGGTTTATTGACCTTGCTGTTGCTGGCTGGGGAAGTTGGGGATTCCTGGTTGGATCGGAACTCCTGGGTTATTGATGATGGGGCCTGGAATATTGGGATCAGTTGTCGTTGCAGTTGTTGGTACTCCTATACCGTGTGCAGCAGCCCACGCCATAACTGGTGGATCCCACAAATGGAACTGCCCGTCACTCCACGGATTAGACGGTGGCGCACCAGTTGGGTTGTTTTTATCTACCCAGTACAAGATTTCGTGTATAGAGCCATCATTGCCAGGTATCTGCCAGTTACCAGCAAGGGCAGGTTTTATACCCTCGGTTGATGGAATGTCAGCTGTGGTAAACGAAACGTTAGGATATTTATCAAGCGCATAAGTCATCACGTCGTGCCACATTGGGCCGACAATAAAGCCCGAAACCTTTTTTACCATAGGAGTATTGTCGTTGTTTCCTGCCCACACACCAACCACCAGGTTAGGTGTGTAACCAATGGTCCATGCGTCACGGTAGTTGTTCGTGGTACCGGTCTTAACGGCGACATCATGGCCCGGGAAGCTCACGATGCTGTTTTCTCCCAGGGGAGCGCGTGCAACCGGGTCAGAGAGCATGCTGTTAATATTTTCCGCAACGCCTGGAGGGAGGATCTGGCTGCCAGATGGCTGCGAATTATCTTCGACTACATTGCCATTCGAGTCAGTGATCTTCAATATCGCGGTGGTAGGGTGATGGATACCGTTGGCTGCAAAAGTGCCGTACGCATTGGTCATGTCCAAAAGCGTTACCTCGCCGCCGCCGAGTACCAACGTAAGTCCGTACTGGTTTGCGTTGGTAAGCGACGAGACACCCATGCTTTTAGCCAACTGAAGAGTGTCGTTGATTCCTGCCAAGTACAGCGCTTTGACAGCGGGCACGTTGATGGACTGCGCCAGTGCGTCGCGCAATGTCATAGGACCGCGGAAATTGCCGTCGTAGTTGCCTGGCGAGTAGCATCCGTTGGTGCTGGTGAAGTTGTCTGCTGCACAGGTGGTCGAAAACTGGGTTGGTACGTCAAACACGACGGTGTCAGGAGTGTAGCCTTTGACCAGAGCCTCGGCATAGGCAAACGGCTTAAAGGCCGAGCCTGGCTGGCGCTCGGCAAGTGCAATATTGAAGTTGCCTTCAATTGCTGGGTCAAAGTAGTTACGCGAACCAATCATCGAGAGGATTTGCCCAGTGTTAGGGTCCATAGCGACAAGGCCTGCGTTTGAGGCGTTGTAATTTTTGGTGTTAGAAAGCGCCCATTTTTGAACGGTTGCTTGGGCTTGGGCCTGCAAGTCAGCATCAAGCGTGGTGATTATCTTCCATCCGCCCTGCTGGAGGATGTCGGTGCCGTACTTGTCCTCTAGGTACTGCTGCACATAAAACACAAAGTGAGGCGCTGTGATGGAAGTCGTGCGCTGCTTTTGAAAGACTACATCTTCGGCTTTGGCTTGATTCATTTGTTCTTCGCTGATAAAGCCATGCTCAAGCATTTTTTGGAGCACGAGGTCTTTGCGCTTGTCGAGATCGTCTTTGTGGTATCCGTATGGAGAGTAGTAGGATGGTGCCGGAAGGACCGCTGCCATATATGCTGATTCAGCTAGGTCGAGGTCTGAGGCATGTTTGCCAAAGAAGGTCTGTGCTGTTTCTTCTACACCGTAGAGGTTGCCGCCGTAAGGAATTTGGTTGAGGTATATCTCCAATATCTGATTTTTAGTGAGTGTGCGGGTCAGTTTGAGCGCCAAGACCCATTCTTTGATTTTACGGGTGATGCTCTTGTCGTTGGTGAGCATGGTCACTTTGACCACTTGCTGGGTGAGTGTCGAGCCACCTTGGACTTTTCCGCCAGCCATAATGTCCGCCAAGATAGCGCGGATGATCGAAGTTGGGCGGATACCGCTGTTCTCGTAGAAGGTAGGGTCCTCAATTGAGATAGTGGCGTCCTGGATGTAAGGGGAAATGTTTGCCAAAGGTACCACCGTGCGGCGCGCGTTGTTGTTGAGGTCGTACAAGAGTACAGTCCCAGTGCGGTCATAGATATTGACCGACTGCTGGATAACGCGGTTCTCGAGGCTCGAGAGGTCCGGGATCTGAAGCGTTGCAGCCCAGAGCATAAACAGTCCGGCAAACGCAAAACCCGCCGCCATGCCCCAGAGCACGACAGACCATATATGTTTTTTGATAAAACGCCACATGTGGCGCAGTTTTTTGACGAGAAACTTGATAGGAGTCGGCATGCAGTGATTATAGCACTGTGCTACGATACCTGGTATGGGATTTTTTACTAAGAAGACCGAGGTCGTGACAGAGGAAGGGGCCATACGATCATTATTGGCGCGCGGGGTCGAGAATGTCATACCTCGCGATTTAGCAATCAAGAAG
>JAQBQX010000017.1 GCA_028286785.1 Candidatus Adlerbacteria bacterium | reverse complement strand
GTTCCGCGAACTTGAGGCCTTCATGCAATTTAGCCAGGACCTCGACCCAGACACCAAACGCCGCATCGAGTTCGGTCAGCGCCTGACTGCGATCTTGAAGCAGAAAAACAACCAGCCATTGTCGCTTGCGGCACAGGTTGTGTCGATTTATGCAGCAGTAAACGGTTATTTGGCAAACGTATCTGTTGACCGCGTGCCGGAGTTCGAGGAAAAGCTCATCACATACTTGGAAACAAATGCCCCTGCAATACTCGAAAGCATCATGCGCGCTCGCGACTTGGCATCACAAACCGAAGAAGAGCTCAAGGCTCAGATCACTAAGTTCATCGACCAGCACCCGGACCTCGTTAAGACAGCATAAAAAATCATGGCAGCGCTTAAGGCTATTAAAACCAAAATACGCTCAATAGACAAAACCCGCCAAGTCACCAAGGCGATGGAGGCTGTTTCGGCGTCTAAGATGCGCAAAGCCCAGGTGCGCGCTCTTTCTGGCCGCGCATATGCCCGTGCGTCGGCAGGTATTTTGGCTCGCGTGTCAGGCACCCAGGAGCTGGTAAACCACCCGCTTTTGGCTGTTCGCCCCCTTACGCGCGCTCTATATATAGTCATTACCAGCGACAAGGGGCTCGCAGGCGGCCTTAACTCGGGCGTGTTGCGCGCAGTCGCCGCAGACGTCAAAGCTTCGGGGTTGTCGCCAGAAGGAGTGAGCATCATTGCCGTTGGCCGCAAAGCGCAGGACTTTTTTGCTATCCGCGGCTATAGCGTGGAAGTATTTCATCCAAACACCGACGATGTTTCTGCAGGACTCGTGTCCAACTTGGTTGGCCAGGCTGCTGCGCATTTTCAAAACGGTTCTGTCGACCAGGTCAAAATCGCATACCAAAACTTTATTTCTACGTTCGAGCAGCGCCCGACTATCCGCCAAGTATTTCCGCTGTCTCTTATTGAACTGCAAAAGGTGGTAGCTGACATCGTGCCCGCCCGCGGCGCATACGCGCAACCTGCAGGGGACTCGGTACAGCCTGCCGCATACTCAGTCGAGCCTAGCGAGTCTGAAGTGCTCGACGCAATCTTGCCTCGTTTGGCCGGAATTTTCGTATATCACGCCTTATTAGAGTCCCAAGCCTCTGAACATAGTGCCCGCATGGTCGCCATGAAGTCGGCAAGCGACAAAGCAGGTGACCTGAAGCGGGGACTGACGCTCCAATTTAACAAAGCACGTCAGGCCGCCATAACCAGAGAGGTTTCCGAGATCACTGGCGGCATGGAAGCAATGGCAGTATAGTCACTAAAACAGAAATATATGGAAACTAAAGAAATAACAACTAAGGCAGGAGTGGGAGAGATCAAGCAAATCATTGGTCCCGTTATCGACGTGTACTTCGAGGGCGAGCTGCCCGCTATCCGCAACGCTCTGATGACTTCGGTTAAAGACCGCTCAATCATCCTTGAGGTTGCCCAGCACGTGGGTCTTGGCCGCGTACGCTGCATTGCCTTGCAAGAAACTGCAGGTTTGGCACGCGGCGACAAAGTTACCGACACTGGTAATCCAGTTATGGTCCCAGTCGGCGAGCAATCGCTTGGCCGCCTTTTTAACGTAGTGGGTGACCCGATCGACGGTAAACCAGCTCCAAAGGGTGTGCGCTCATCGATCCACCGCGAAGCCCCTGCCTTTAAAGAACAGCGCACCAAGGCAGAAGTGTTCGAGACCGGTATTAAATCGATCGACCTTTTGGCACCGTTTATCCGCGGCGGTAAGGTGGGTCTTTTCGGAGGCGCAGGCGTGGGCAAGACTGTGCTCATGCAGGAGCTGATCCACAACGTGGCAAAGGAACACGGCGGCTACTCGGTGTTTGCCGGTGTCGGCGAGCGCGTTCGCGAAGGTAACGACCTCTATCACGAAATGACCGAGTCCGGCGTTATCGACAAAATGGCGCTCGTGTTCGGCCAGATGAACGAGGTTCCTGGCGCTCGCGCACGTGTGGGCCTCTCTGGCCTCACTATGGCCGAGTACTTCCGCGATGAAATGGGTAAGGACGTATTGTTCTTTATGGACAACATTTTCCGCTTTGTGCAGGCGGGTGCCGAAGTGTCATCACTCCTCGGTCGCGTACCATCAGCCGTGGGTTACCAGCCAACTCTGGCCGAGGAAATGGGCCAGCTCCAGGAACGCATCACCTCAACCAAAAACGGCTCGATCACTTCGGTGCAGGCAATTTATGTGCCAGCCGACGACTTGACCGACCCAGCACCAGCAACGACCTTTGCCCACCTCGACTCGACTATTGTGTTGACCCGCGGTCTGGCTAGCTTGGGTATCTTCCCAGCTGTTGACCCTCTTGAATCGAACTCGACCGCGCTTACCCCAGACATCGTCGGCGAAGAGCACTACCGCACAGCTATGGAAACCAAGCAGGTGCTGCAGCGCTACAAGGACCTCCAGGACATCATCGCAATTCTCGGTATCGAAGAGCTTTCCGACGAGGACAAGCAGATTGTGTACCGCGCCCGCAAGATCCAGCGCTTCTTGTCACAGCCAGTGCACGTGGCAGAAGTCTTTTCAGGCATCCCAGGCGTATACGTACCAGTTGCCGAGACTATCCGTTCGTTCCGCGAGATCCTCGACGGCAAGCACGATGAAAAGCCAGAAGGCGCCTTCTACATGAAGGGCAGCATCGATAGCGTGGGCATGGAGTAAAATAGAAGTATGGAAAATATTCCAATCGGAGTAATAGACTTTATAAAAGGTGCAGTTATTGGAGCTTTGATTGCTCTGATAGTTATGCAGTGGAAGAAGTCACATAAAAAATAATGCACGTAGTAATAGCAAAAGTTGACCAAGTATTTTTTGACGGCGATGCCGCCAGTGTCACGGCACCTGGCGTTGCTGGCGTATTGACCGTGCTGCCGCATCACGAGCCACTCATTACGACCTTGAAAGCAGGAAAGGTGGTAGTCCACCAGGTAGGTATTGAACCCCAAGAATTTGATATAGAAAGCGGAGTTCTAGAAGTAAGAGCCGACGGAGCCACCATCATTTTGTAAGTCTCACTCGAGATTACCCATGCCACTTGACAAGAGTGGCATTTTAGGTGTATAATAAACATAGGTGAAATCGTTCTAAAAACAAACAGGAGAGTAAGATGCCTGCACCGAGACGTGTTAAAAGTGATTTCTATCACATGTCCCGACATGACTCCAACAAGCTCAAGCGTTTTTCTTGGAGATTCGGGCGAGCGGATAATGAGCATTTTAAGGATACCTATGCCGGTGTCTTGTCCAGAGCGTTCGAAGCGGTACTGCCAGACCGAGGAGGGCTGAGGGTAATCTCTCATGGCGGTACTTACTACAAGTTCACGCTTGCCTCTGACATTACAGAGGAAGAGCTCGAACTCTTTCTCAAACAATTGGAAGGAGTCGAATTTAGTTCAAAGGTGTCGAGGCCTACAATACCGACTGAAGGGTACCCTGTTGTTGTTACAATCTGGCAAGACAAAAAGCCACTGGCTCTCAAGAAGTACATTCTTCCGGCGCACCCTCGTGTCGGAGAATATATTAAAGTGGAGAGTGTCGATGCACAGATGCATCTTCTTATTGATCGAATCCTCTACTTGTGCAGCTATAAGTACAAGGATAAAATATTCACGTCGGCAGAAGTGTCGTGTGAAATATTTGGCGGTTCATCGCACCTTGATCCGCACGAGGTCGATGAATTGATTCAAGACGGATGGAAGGACCCAACCAAACTTCGTCGCGAGGATCTCTCTGATTTCATTGACCCAGAAGAAATCGTCTTCTTCGACCTATGACCCACCAGCGGAAAACCCGCTTCGGTGGGTTTTTCTTTTTTAAGGGCACACTTACGTCTGGGATATGCCAGACGCTGGGAACACTTACGTCTGGGATATGCCAGACGTTTTGCTATACTAGGTACATGAAGCATCCCAAGATACTCGCTGCAGTAATTGTAATTATGTTAATTGCGGGGGCAGTCTATTGGCAGTACCAAAGCACAACAGAAGCCCGCACTGCAGAGCTTGCGGCAGCCCAGCAGGCGCTTATTGAAAACGGCGGCGGGCATTTGATGTTTATCTATAAGCCCGAGCACGTCGCGGCACCTGATATCACTGCGCGCACAACACCCTTGCTCGCAGGCACAACCCTCAAACCGGGCGATTTGGTTATACTGACTCAAACAGACCGCGCAGCTTTTGCACAAGACTTTAACGTAAGCACTGGCATGAAATATGACGGTACAGAACTCGTTGTGCTCGAAGTATTGAGCGAAGATTAGCTGCTATACTAAATAAATGTCATTACCGTTCGAGATGGCGATTCTTGTGCTGTATTTCATGCAGCAGCTTGGAGTTATGCTCGGCCTTGGTTCGCAAATTATTTTGCTCGTGACCTTCCTCATGGGAAAGCGCGACGGCATTATTAATTCCACAGAGGATAAAATTGCGCACAGCATCTATCGGGTTCTTATACTGAGCCTTATTTTGATAGTGCTTTCCGGTGCGGCAATTACTGTGCTCCATTTTCTGACCAATGAGGGCGATGTCATCATCGAACCCGCCTTTTTGATGAAATGGCAGCTCATTGCTACGGCTATCGCTACAGCTGTCCTCATACGCGGTTCGGCTATTTGGAACGAGCATATGGAGGGTGTGGCGGGTGCAAACTGGGGCGCCCTGTTTTTGGTGCACATCTTTGCGCCTGTCACTTCGTACCTTAACTTGGTCATACTCTATATCGAATGGATGTTAGGGTTTATCGTGATTTGGGAACTATTTGTGTTCATGCTGCGTCCGGACATTGCCGTGCAGTTTACCGAGCCAGCCAAAGAAAAAAATGTGCCCGCAGTGCCCGCCGAGAAACCCTTGTTCGCTGCTCGGCCTAAACCACTGCCGCTTAATGCGATACGTATTCCGGCGAGGCCGCCTATTTCTCGCGTAGAAACCCCTGTCTCTGTTGCGCCTGTGGTAGTGGCTGTGCCAGAACATCCAAAACCGAAGCCAGTCACCGAAGTTCCTGTTGTCTTGCGCACCGCGGTCGTGACCCCGCCCCTTGAGCGACCTGAGGGCAGTCCACCGCCTGCGCCTGTTGCGATACTCAACAGCACACTGCCGCAAGCTACGGTAACGTCAGCTCCACCACCCCCTGGCAGTTCTGCAGAAGGCGCATTTACTGATCCCGAACGCGGAGACTTGCCAGCACTGCGAGTTATGCCTCAAAACAAAGAGGAGTTAGACGAACATCTTGGTATAATAAAACAAGCGTAACCGTATGCACTTTTTTTCCGACAATAAACCAAAAAAGATCGTGATCCTCGTCGGTCACCCGGACTCGGGTGATACTTTTTGCGGGCAACTCGCATTGTTGTATGCAACTTCTGCAAAAAAAGCTGGGCACACAGTGCGCACTTTTAAACTGGGCGACCTCACATTCGATCCGATTTTGCACAAAGGCTACAAAGAAATCCAGCAGCTCGAGCCTGACCTCAAAACTTTGCAGGCTGCAATTACCGAGTGCGACCACTTTGTGTTGATATACCCTAACTGGTGGGGAACGATGCCCGCTTTGCTCAAGGGCATGTTCGACCGTATGTGGCTGCCCATGTTTGCATTTAGCTTTTATAAAACCGGGATTATGGCGCACCTCCACCTATGGAAGCGTCTGATGAGATCGGAAGAGCGT
>JAQBQX010000015.1 GCA_028286785.1 Candidatus Adlerbacteria bacterium | reverse complement strand
GGCCCAGCACCTTGTCTACTGCCTCGCGATACTTGCAGTAGTCACACTCTGGAGCTGCGTCGGGCACCACGGTGCTGTCCAAACATTCTTTCAGTTTATATAGGGTCGGTTCTATCCAATTAGTACTTCCGCGGTGTGGAATGACAGTGATATCGAACTCGAGCTTGCCATCAAACGCTTTGCGGTCGGTCGAGGCATTCGCATACACAAAATAGCCTGTGTCCGAGACTTTCAGGCCGTTTTGTCGCAGCAACCACTGGTATACTTCCATCTGCTTTTTGTATCCGTCATGCCACTCTTCATCAAGAGCGTCGATGCGACCGTCTTTGCTGGTCGATTTGTAATCCACAACAATAATCTCTCCGGCTGGATTAACCCACAGGTCGTCGACTGCTCCGAAAACCGTAAAGCCGGTTTCCCTGTGCTTACACTCGACACCTTTAAAGTTTTCTCGCCAGACATCCATCTTGGGATGTGTAAACGGCACTGCGTCGATGCCGTATTGCTCCATTAGCGGATGTGTCGACTTGGCAGCGCGATGTATATCGAACTCTTTTTTAAGCAGGGTGTCCACTGCGCTGTTGAGGTTGAACGGGAACCCGGCCGGACGCGCTACCCCGAGCTTGTTGTCGATGTAAAAGCAGCGCGCGCAATCGGTGAATAGCGCGATTTTAGAGCGCGATAGACGCCAGTTCGAGCCGCCGTAGTTCCAATTTGGGTTGCGATGTGGTTTGTAGTATTGGCTCATTCAGAGACATTATATCTCCTGCGAATGCTATTTTCCAAGCGCAACAGGACAGAGAAGATAAGTATCCCGACAATAGCTGCTGCAAGACCAAGGATATAGAACCCGAATCCGCACGCCATACCCACGCCAGCTGCAAGCCATAGGCCCGAGGCGGTAGTAAGCTCGACTGGATGGTCGCCGCGAAATACCGCGAGTCCCGAGCCGATAAAGCCGATACCGATGACCACCGACCCCGCTATCTGGAGCGGGTTAATGCCTGCAAAAATCGACATCTGAAAGCTTGCCAGTATCCCCAGCACCGTAAAGAGCGCCGAGCCGGCACTCACGAACGCATAGGTGCGCATACCGGCGTGTTTGCCCGCTACAGAGCGGTCAAGACCAAGGAGCGCGCCAAGTACCGCCGCAACCAGCAAACGCACTGCTGCGTCGGCCTGGACAGTAATGGCTGAGGGATCAAACAAGTATGAGGTGTCGAAATTCATGGTGTTTATTGTGCTGTAAAGCTACTCCAAACATTAAGAGGCTTGGTGGTCGACTTTGAGTATGTGTGGCTGCCGTTGTTGGTGGAAGAAAGGCCGACCATATATGTGTGGCCCGACACAGTCTTGCGCAACAGAGATACAGATACTGATGACTGGCCGCTAAATACCATAGCAGCGCCAATTACATTTCCCGGCTTGCCATTGTTTTCGTCATATACAACCACCCATGTTGGCGTACTGACAGTAAGGCCGCTTACTTTTACAGAATTTCCTGCCGGCTGATTGCCAACAACAAGATCGCCGCTAGTAGCACTTGGCTCTGTACCAGTTGCTGGGAGTGTCACGCCGCCAGCTGTCCCAGTACCCGAGGCAGTTGTTGTGGTTGATGTTTCGCCACCTGTCATAACTACTGTCGATGATCCAGTTGCAGATGTGCTGCCATTATTAGCTGCACGCATTGCGACTACTGCCCAGATGATAAGAGCGAGCAAAATAACCAAGCCAATGAAAATCGCTACTACCTTTGTAGTAGTTGTAGACATTGCTGCTGCATCATTCGAGACAGTGCTTGTTGGTGTGGATTGAGGCTTGTGGGAATTATTGTTCGAGTTGTTCTGGGAACTGTTGTTTGAACCTGATGAGTTGTTATTAGAACCTTTGTTGGCATTCGGATCGTTCCAGGACAGACCGTTCTTCTGTTGGCCGTTTTGTTGCTGCATACAGATATTCAGAAATTACATGCACAAATAATAAATACACGCTCCCGCACAGCTACATCATATCCCCTTTCCAGGGACACACAACCCAGCGGCTTCTTTAAAAATCGCATCTGTGCGGGACGCCTTGATCCCGGCGCGGTGCAGCGCCTCTTCTTGCTCGGGTAGCGCATTACAAAGCACAACTTTAGCGCTTAGCAGAGCTGTTTTCTCTTGTTTCGACAAGGATGTGAGGGCGGTCACCGGATACACCTTCGCTGTATCTATCATGTCGTGGAGGTTGTTCGTGCCCGGATAGTCCCAGCCTAAAAGTCCGACACCAGCGCAGGTGGCATATTGCACAGCCTTGCTTGTGAACTTGGTATTTGTGACTAACATGCCGGACATCGGTTTAGGATTTTTCGGGTTCTTCTCAATATCTTCTAGACGAGCCTTTACATACAGTGCAGTTTTTAGGTCGGTCTTGAAACCGAGTGTGTTATGGAATTTTGCCTCTATATAGGTTGTTTTATGGTCCTTAGCTAAGACGACGTCGACTTCGTGGTCGACGCAACCACCTTGGATTATCTGGTCCACGCGGGTCGTGTAGCCCTGTGTTTTAAAAATTTCGGCCAGATACATTTCAAATGGAAAACCAGATGGTCCAAAATCTAAAATAGCCCGCTTGAGCGAGTATCGTGCTGCTACAGCGCGGCGATGTCCGCGTAAATGAGAAAAGGCAGTGCGGTATATTTCGGTGGTAGAAATCCCTGAATAAATATCTTTGCTGATTTCGGAAACAATACGCTTTGCGGTGTCCACATCTGCCCCTGCTTTTATAAGGGACGAGTGCAATTTGCTCGGATCAAACTCCTCGGTATACCCATCTGACTTGATTACTAACATGGAAGTGAACTGTTACTGGGCGTCGGCAATATTATAGGAGACCGGCTTGCCATTAAACATAACCTGGTTGAGTACGACTGGAGCGTCGGACGGTACAGATACAGCTACTGAAAAGGGCTGACTGTATCCCGCGCCCTTGTCAGTGCAGTTTGGAACCGGCACAACTGTAAATAGTATATTGACGCGATTTCCACCCGCAGTCCCAATGCCCGAGGAAAGTGCTTCGCACTCGCTCTGCATTTCTATGACGCCTTTGTATATATGGGAGTGGTTGATTACTTGATGCAGTATTTGAAGGGCGCTCTGCGCTGCTGCTTGCTGCGTAGGCTCAGACATGACAGTCGTGCGCATATCACGGCCTTCTATAAACGAAACAATAGCGAGCACCATGAGCAGTCCAAACAAAAGCACTGTGAGCACTTCCCCTGTGCGCTTTGTTTCCATTACCGTAACTATACACCCCCTTATTCTACAAGCGTGACTTTATCAACAACGCCACCGCCAAAGCACCGGTCGCCCGCATACATCACCAGCGACTGCCCTTCAGGCACGTGGTGCGCTTCGTGCAAAATTACGACTTCCTTACCCTCGGCTATACGCACCTCTGCGGGTATCAGTTCTTGGCGATATCGATATCGAGCATACACCATGCCCACGGGTGGCTGTTCAATCCAGTTTGTTTCAGTGAGTACGATGTGTGTTTGTTTGTAATGGCTGGGCAACTTTTCGGTCGAGACAGTAATAGTATTGTTTTCGATATTTTTAGCCACTACATAGTGAGGTTCCACATCGCTATTGCCTGGGATTGAAAATACCTCGAACCCGTGGCGTTGTCCCAATGTATAGGCCATCGCCCCGGTATGTTTTCCAATGACCTTTCCATCCTGTCCGAGAACATCGCCAGGCACTAGAGTCAGTTCGCGCTCGAGCATGTCAGATATTTGGATATTGCCCAGAAAGCACAGACCCTGGCTGTCTTTGCGACTTGCGTTCGGAAGTTTGAACTTTTCTGCCAGTTTGCGTACGTCGGGCTTTTCGTACCCGCCCACCGGAAATAGGGTGTGTGCAAGCTGCTCTGCTGGAACTGCCCACAAAAAATAAGACTGGTCTTTGTTATGGTCGCACCCAGCATGGAGCTCAACCCCGTTTGGGGTCTGTGCTAGCTGCGCGTAATGTCCTGTCGCGACAAAGTCCGCCCCCTGTTCCATGGCGTACTGGTAAAACAGGCCGAATTTGATCTCACGGTTGCATAAAGCGTCGGGGTTGGGAGTGCGGCCGCGGCCAAACTCAAGAATGGTTGGCGCAAACACGGCCTGTGCATATGCCTCGGACAGATCAATATCAAGAAACGGGATTTTTAGATGTGTGGCAACGCGCAGTGCGTCGAGCCGATCTACCCCCGCAGAGCATGGGTAGCCTGGCAGAGCAATGCGTATGAATACACCCACGACATCATATCCCTGTTCAAGAAGCAGGGCTGCCGAGACTGCGGAGTCAACACCTCCGGAGAGTCCTACAAATACGCGCTTGGACATATCTGCAAAGTACCTTACGGATGCCACTTTGCGCAACTATTTAAGATACTTCCGCTGGTTGGCAAGCTGCTGCTCATAGGTTTGGCTATAGTGGAACGTGCCGCTCATGTCAGTCAGGTAAAATACGTAGTTGCTCTTGATCGGAGTAACCGCCGCAAGCAAAGACTCATCCCCCGGGTTAGTGATAGGTCCGGGCGGGAGGCCTTTATTGGCATAAGTGTTATATGGCGATTTAACTTTAAGATCGGCATAGGTCAACTGGAAGGTATTCTTGCCGATAATGTATGGAAAGACTGCATCAACCTGCAGAGGCATGCCGATCGAGATGCGGTGCCACAAGATGCCCGCAATCATCCGCTTATTCTGCAAGTTGGACCCTTCCTTTTCTAGCAGCGACGCCATCGTGACGATATCCGCTAAAGGCTTTCCAAAGGTCAGCGTCGTGGTCGAAAGCGTGGTGATGTGATTGGTAAAATTCTTTTGCATTTTATATATGACCATGTTTGGATCTTCTCCTGGCACGAAAAAGTATGTATCAGGAAACAGGTACCCTTCTTTGGTAGAAGCAAGTCTCAAGAACTTTGTGGTATCAAAGTCCGGTATCTTTTTGTCCAAGACGAGCGCCATTTGCGCAACGCTGAGTCCCTCTTGTATCGTGACGCGCACTGGCACCAGCTCAAAATCGCCGTGCGTAATGCGGGTAGCCATGGCTATGACTGTTTTTGCCTCAGGAAAGAAGTATTCCCCAGGGACCACGCCGCCGCCATGGAGTATCCGAGCGGCTTGTACGAACAAAAACGGCGAGCTGATGATATGTTTAGCGTATAGCTTCTGAGCAACTGTCTCTATGGTGTCGGTCTCCGTTACGCGAACCAAGCTAGCTGTCGGAAAGTCCAATGGTGCCGCGATGGTGACATAAAAGACCAAAAACATAAGCACCCCAAGCAAGAACCCGGTCGGGAGCATCTTGCCGGCAAAATTGCATTCCATGCACCATGGTCCGCACACGTTGCTGGTGCGGATAATATGCTTTTTACCCTCGGGGCGCAGTCTATTGGAAATGTTGTTGAGTATACGACGCATATATTTATTGTGGTAAGTTTGACGGCGCTTCGGACACACGCGACGCGACGCGCTGCAGGCCTGGGGTCTGCACCACCGAGCTTGGGAAGTGCCACAGCGTGGCAAGCTCTTCGGAGGTCATGAACGTCGGCACCTGGTTATATGGTACATAAAAATACGCGCGATGTTTATAGCGAAAGAACAAACGCTGTTTTTCGCGGTCTTGGCGGATGTTCATGAAGTCCTGCCATGGGTAGTCGAACACTGCCTGACCTCGGGTAACATACAAGTTATTAAACTCTCGAGTGGCGTCAAGTACGCGGAATGGCGCAAAAATATTGACCAGGCTCGGGATAGTTGCTCCGGTGAATTTGTCCATCTTAGCGAAATACATCCCACGCATACCCACCTCGAATATCTGTTTGTTCACTGACCTTTCGATGTTTTCGACTCGCTTTTGCTCTGCTTTGTTCAACAGTGTTGTACCGCGGCTTGCAAGCTTTTTCTTTTCTGTCTCATCGGACACCAGTCCTTCGATCCGCTTGGTTGCGGCAGCAATCGTATCTTGTATTGCCTTTTCAGCGCCGTCTTTAAATGCGTCCTTTTTGTATGAATAAAAACCGTACCACTCATCTCTTTTTCGGGCCTTGATGATAAACTGCAACCACATATACTCGTCCTTCCCCATTGTGCTCATGAGTTCCAGCACGTGGGTTATAGGGTCGACGCTGTTTTCAGGCTTGTCTGGGTTTTCATCAAGCTTGTAGTCGGTATATGTCTTGATAGGCAGCGCGTGCGGAGAACTTTTGGTAAATTCAGCACCCCACATACCGTAGTCTTGGATATTGAAAGGTATTTTTGCAGCATAGTCGTCGACTTCTTTGATCTGCACGCCCGGGAATTGGCCGAATAGACGCGCTTCAGTCACAGTCTTAAATGCCGCACGCAAGTGCAAGTAGTATGCGATACGGCCTTCGTTGCTTGCGATTTCAAGCGTCCAGACAGGGCGAAACTTTCCTTCCCATACGCGAGACAAAAAAGTGGCTTCACCTCCGTTGTTATAGAGTGCGGCCAAAAAGACCTCCATGGACTCAGGTGATTTTTGCACCTCGGGCGGCAAAGTAATTTCCAAGAGCACATGCTTTTGCTGAAACCAAAATATATATCGCACGTACTCGACCCACACGATAATCAAATATTTACCCAAGAATATCGGAAGCCATATCGGTGAGAGCGCAATAAGCACGGACATAGCACCGGC
>JAQBQX010000012.1 GCA_028286785.1 Candidatus Adlerbacteria bacterium | reverse complement strand
AGATGTATTTGAGAAGCCTATTAAGACTCTCGAAGTCGCTACCGGAAAAACCTACCACAGCAACGAAAAGGCATTTCGAGTGATTTTGGATCACATCCGTGCCGCGGTATTCCTTATCAATGACGGTGTAACACCATCGAGCAACGAGCGAGGTTACTTGGTGCGCCGTCTTATCCGTCGCTCGGTGCGCTTTAGCGACTCGCTTGGTATCGGAGATGAGGCAGGCAAACGCACTACGCTCAGTGCTATCGCAGAGAGCTTTGTTGATACTTACAGCGGCACTTACACCGAGATGGGTGTACATAAAGATAAGATTTTGGCCGAACTTACCGCCGAGGAAGATCGTTTTCGCCAAACCCTGCAGCGCGGCATGAAAGAGTTGGAGCGTTTTGTCGGCATGGGTGGTGTGTCGGCACAAGACGCATTCCAATTGTTTACTACCTACGGATTCCCCCTTGAGCTCATCATTGAAGAAGCTGGTTCCAAAGGCATCAAGCAGATCGACATTGAGGGCTTTAAGGAACTCCTCAAGGCCCATCAAGATCTGTCTCGCTCGGGCAGTGAGCAAAAGTTCAAGGGCGGCCTGGCTGACACTGCAGAAAAAACTGTGCGCCTGCATACAGCCCACCACTTGCTCCTGAAGGCCCTCCAGGTTGTCTTAGGACCCGAAGTACACCAGCGCGGCTCTAACATCACACAGGAGCGCCTGCGTATCGACTTTAGCTGGGGTGCAAAAATGACTGACGAACAAAAAAGGGAAGTAGAGCGCATCGTCAATGAAAAAATAAACGAGAGCATTCCAGTAATCCGTACTGAAATGGGTAAAGACGAAGCAGAAGGCTTGGGTGCAGAGCACGAATTTGGCGCAAAGTATCCTGACCGCGTGTCTATATATTCCGTGGGTCCTGTTGATAATGCATTCTCGATAGAATTCTGCGGCGGCCCTCATGTCGAGAACACATCAGAGCTTACAAAGTCTGGCGTATTCAAAATCCAAAAGGAAGAAGCTGTTGCCCAAGGCGTCCGCCGCATCAAAGCAGTGTTAGAATAAACACATGTTCCTCAGCTCATATTCGACAAAAGTGAAGTTGGTGTTCGCCGCCGCAATAATTATTTTAATTGGAGCCTCTGTTTTTTACGTAAAGTCTGCTTTTTCTGTTCAGCCAATGTTTGGGTCAGCCCCATTGTCAGTACATTTTCAAGTGACCAGCAATGATCAGGTGTCTGTTCACGTTGGACAAGGAACAGGAGCATTACTTTTATCTTCAGCTAAACGGCCAGAGTGCGTGGGGCAACAATGCCAAGTTGCAAGCGGTACTTACACATACCAAACGCCTGGTATATACTTCGTTCAATTTTGGAAAAATACATCACCGTGCGAGAACACGCCAAGGTCTGAAGTTTGTGAAGGAACCGGCTCGGACAAACTGGTCGGGCTATCTCTCGTGGTTGTTTGGTAAATAAAATCCGGTGATATACTTGTGACATGTCGGCGCACAAAACGATCGCTCTTGTTGATATTGAAAACGCGAGCGTCGGTGTCGCACTCGCACACCTTGAACATAAGCAGCAGCCACGAATCTTGGCAGAAAAACGCGTACATTTCCCTGTATCATTTTCTGTACACAGCGACGGTCTACTTTCTCAGATAGAAAAGTCGGTGCAGTCGGGGCTTGTACACTTGGGCGAAGTTGCGGCACGCCTCCGCGGCAAGGAAAAAACGGCCCACATGGGCGTCATTTCTGACACTATAGTGTTCGTGGGGAATCCGTGGACAGATACCCATGTCATGCAGCCCGGCAAGCACAGTGCAGGCGCCCACATTGCACTAACCGACAAGGTACGACCGATTGTCGCAAGTATTTTTGATACACGCCCCACATTTCATACCTTTACTACTGCTGCACGCTTTTTAACAAGCGGTCCTAAGCCAGAAGACGCCTATTTGCTCTGCACTATTACCGGCGAAGTGACAGAACTAACACTGCTGGACAACCGCGGAGTGCTTGGCACTGCGACATTCCCAACCGGTTATCGCACATCAGTGCGCACACTCATGACTCATGCAGGGCTAAGCAGCGCCGAAGCTCATTCCGCGTTGCGATTGCAACCATCTCACATGTCGGATGCGACAAATGCGGCATCTGAACATTTTGCGCAAGCATTTTATGCTGCCGCACAGCCATTGATGCAAGCAGCTCCCGCTCGCAGCATTGTGGTGGTTGCACAGGAGCCGCACGGCGAATGGTTTGCAAAAGCCCTCGCACGCTCAAGCCAAGTGTCCGGTTTGTTTACCGAGCCAGGGGTAGTTAGCGCGGCAAAGGCCAGCCATTTTACTCCCTATGTAGCAGGCCATAGCCCTAAACCGGATCTTTTTTTGATGCTCGAGGCCTTGTTTGTGGACAACAGGTATAGTGTATAATTATCGCTATGCAAGATATGATCCCGCCACCTGAGGGCGACCGTTCAATCCGCAACATTCCGATACCAGCTAATCATCGTAAAACACTTACGCCTATGTCTGAAAGACCTGCAGAAAACTTTGATACGCCACGCCGTCCAGCATCACGCACACCTCGCCGCCGCATATGGGTATGGCTCGGAGGAATAATCATCCTGGCAGCTTTGGGAGTGATACTGCTTTCCTCTATGTTTGATAGCGCGACGGTCTCTGTCCATCCGCACGCCGCAACTGTAACCGCCACTGGTCCCATTACTGCAAGCCCGAGCGGCACTGCAGGTGCGACTTTGACCTACCAAACAATGTCAGTTAACCGCACTGCCTCCAGCAGCGTGACTGCATCGGGCTCGTCTCAGGTAACAAAGACTGCTTCAGGTCAGGTAACCGTATACAACACATACAGCACAGCTCCTCAGCAGCTCATTACCAACACCCGCTTTGCTGCACCAGACGGCAAGATATACCGCATCCACAGTGCGATTACTGTCCCCGGCACAACTAAGGCCGCTGACGGTTCAGTTAAGCCAGGCACCGTGACAGCGACTATCTATGCAGACCAGCCGGGCGAGGCAGGTAATCGCACTGATGCAACCCAGTTCACTATTCCAGGCTTCCAGGGCGATCCTCGATATACTAAATTTTACGCACAATCTACCGCGCCTATTGCAGGTGGCTTTGTAGGAACCCAGCCAACGGTTGCTCCCGCTGACTTGGCTACCGCACAAAATACTATGAAGCAGGCACTCAGCTCGCAGGTGAATGCCGCAATCACAAGCAGCGTCCCAGACGGGTTTATCGTGATTCCTGGTACGGTATCAGTGTCGTACGGCGAAGTAGTGCAAACTGCAAGCGGGGACAGCGCAGCCTTGCTAACACAGACCGCAACCGGCAATGCAGCCATGGTACGCAGCAGCGACTTGGCGCAAGCGTTAGCGGTGCAAGCGGTCGCAGATTACAAACAGGAGCCAATAGCATTTGCAGACCCGAGCACTGTAGCACTGACATCGAACGTCGCTTCATCGAGCGCAAGTGTAGGTCCTCTTTCCATCACAATATCGGGGAGCCCTGCATTGGTGTGGCAGTTCGACACCGACGCCATCAAACAGGCCCTGATAGGCAAGCCAAAATCGTCATTTGAAGGCATCATAGGGGCATTTAAGCCCTCTGTAGAGGCTGCCGAGGCCACACTCCGTCCGTTCTGGAAGAGCTCATTTCCGTCAGATCCGAACAAAATAACGGTCGAAATGGCAAAATAAGGCCCAATTAACCTTATGCCGCTTCATATTGTTGACAGGGCCCAGGGGGTGCGTTAGGATGTACAAGTTACCTAGGAATGGATACAGAAGCACACGAAGCGCAGGGCACCGTAGAGGAGGCCTTGCCTAATACCATGTTTCGAGTCGCGGTTGACGGGACGGGTGAGGTGATTCTGTCCTACCTGGCAGGTAAAATGCGTTTGCATCGTATCAAGGTCCTCGTTGGGGACCGGGTAGTCTTGAAACTTGACCCGTACGGGGGAAAGGCACGCATCACCCGCCGGCTCTAGAATAGGTACCGGAAAAGCAATGAAAGTAAAATCATCACTTAATGTACGTTGTGCTAACTGCAAAATGACCCGCCGCAAGGGCCGGGTGTATGTTATCTGCAGCAACCCACGCCACAAGCAGCGCCAAGGCTAATTTTCTATATATGCGTATTTCTGGTATTACAATCCCCAATAACAAGCGCCTCGTATACGGCCTTACTGCTTTGTACGGTATCGGCCCTGCACGTTCCGCATCAATTTGTAAACAAGCAAAAGTAGACACCATGATCAAAGTCGAGGCTTTGACCGAGGCTCAGGAAAACGCGCTTCGTGCAATCATCGAAACCATCCGTTTAGAAGGTGATCTCAAGCGCGACGTCTCTGGAAACATCAAACGCCTCAAGGATATCGGCGCATACCGCGGCACACGCCACACTCGCCGCCTCCCAGCACGTGGGCAGCGCACCAAGACCAACTCCCGCACCGTTCGTGGCAACGTTCGTAAGACCATGGGCTCGGGTCGCCGTAAGGTTGAAAAGACGTAAAATATATTGTATAACTGACTGATATTCATATGGGTAAGAAACGTATAGTTAAAAAGGGAGGTGAGGACAGCGGCAAACGCGCTTCTTCATCACGCACATCTCGCCGCAAGATGGACAGCGGTATTTTGTACGTGGAGGCAACCTACAACAATACTAAAGTGTCTTTGACCGACCCTATGGGCAACGTCGTTTTGTGGTCATCGTCTGGCAGCCTCGGCTTCTCTGGCGCCAAGAAGGGTACCCCCTTTGCAGCTGCCAAAGTAGGAGAGCTCTTGTGCGACAAAGCTGAGGTTATGGGTGTAAAGGAAGTTGCAGTTATCGTCTCGGGCGTCGGAGCTGGCCGCGAATCATCTATCCGCGCATTCACCGGCAAAGGCATCCACATTTCATCTATTAAAGACACGACCCCCGTACCGCACAACGGCCCACGTGCTCGTAAAGCTCGCCGCGTATAACAATATTTTTATGATCATCGGACCTAAGTACAAAATCTGCAAACGTCTCGGCGCCTCGGTATTTGAAAAATGCCAGACTGCCAAGTACCAGCTTGCTGAAGCACGCGCACCTCGCCGCACCGGCCGTGGTGGTCGCGGTGGCGGCACAGACTTCGGTGTACAGCTGCTCGAAAAGCAGAAGGCCCGCTTTACCTACGGCTTGTCAGAAAGCCAGTTTGCACGCTACGTCAACGAGGCTATGGACAAGCAGGGTGCCGACTCTAAGTCAGCGCTTATGGTCCGCCTCGAGTCACGTCTCGACAACACCGTATACCGTGCAGGGTTTGTTAAGACCCGCCGCGCAGCACGCCAGCTCGTCTCTCATGGCCATGTCATCGTCAATGGTCGCCGCATGACCATCCCATCTCACAAGGTGGAGGTTGGCGACATAGTCGGTATCCGTGTCGAGAGCCGTCCAAGCCCGCTGTTCGTAGGGCGCAGCGAGGCAGCAGTGGAGCACAAGGCTCCAACCTGGATGACCATGGGCGACGACGGTTTTACAGCAACCATTAACACCATCCCGAATGTCGGAGAGACTGAGGCGCCATTCAACGCGGCGACAGTCATTCAATTTTACAGCCGCTAGTAATTATTAAGAATTAGTATTCAACGATTGAGTTTATGATGGAGTACTCTATAACATTGCCTTCCAAGCCACGTATTGTGAGCGAGGAAGAACATGAGGGCGTTTACGAAATTGACGGTTTGTACCCGGGCTACGGTCACACGCTTGGAAACAGCTTGCGCCGCATTGTATTGTCATCGCTCCCAGGCGCTGCAATCACAAGCGTCAAGATCGAGGGTGTCGAGCACGAATTTTCTACCATGGACGGTTTGCGTGAGGACATCGTTACTGTCCTTTTGAACCTCAAAAAGCTCCGCTTCGAGATCCTCGGCGGGGAAGCTCAGACCATTTCAGTATCTATCAAGGGTCCTCAGAAGATCTCAGGCTCAGACCTCACTCTTCCTGGCCAGGTTCGTTTGCTCAATCCTAATTCATACATCTGCGAAGTAACCGATAAGGCAAGCTTTAATGCAGAGTTCCGCGTTGAGCGCGGTTTGGGATATGTGCCCCGCGAAATGCTCAAAAAGGAGCGCGTCGAGATCGGCGAGATCTCTTTGGACGCTATCTTCTCTCCAATCCGCCGCGTTAACTACGAAGTAGAGAACATGCGCGTTGGTGACCGTACCGACTTTAACCGCTTGCGCATCTCAATCGAGACAGACGGCACTATCACTCCTCGTGCAGCGCTCGAGCAGTCTATCGAAATCATGATCACCCAGCTCAAGGCTGTTGTCGGCTTCCGCGAGGAAGAGTTGCCAAACGAGACAACTATGTCTGCTGCGGCAATTGAAACTCAGTCGGCACACAACACAGCCGAGGCTGCAGAAGCTATGAAGACCCGCATCGAGGATCTTGAGCTTTCTGCTCGCACTATCAGCTCTTTGGAAAAGGCCAACATCCGCACTGTCGGTGGCCTCGCCCGCAAGAAAGAAGAGGATCTGATGGAGATCGAGGGCCTTGGACCAAAGTCGATCCAGGAGATCAAGCGTGCGTTGGCAAACTTCGGCATAATCCTTAAGTAAACTTATATGCGTCACGGTAACCACAACAGAAAATTCGGCCGCAAGACAGGACAGCGCTCTGCACTCCTGAAGTCTTTGGCGCGCTCACTCGTTATCAAGGGCAAGATCACGACTACCGAGGCCAAGGCCAAGGAAGTCCGCCCAATGGTAGAGAAAATGGTGACCCGCGGCAAGTCAGACACGCTCCAGAACCGCCGCATGCTTATCGCATCGCTCGGGGACGTACGCACAGCCAACAAGCTCATCAAGACAGCAGAAGATTACAAGACACGTGCCGGGGGATACTTGCGCATAGTTAAGATGGGACCACGCAAGGGTGACGCGTCACCAATGGCCCTTATCGAATTTGTATAAACATATGACTACTATTGACGCACAAGGCCAGACACTCGGACGCGTAGCTTCAGCTGCGGCTAAGGCGCTGCTCAACAAGCACTCGGCAGACTTTGCCAAGAACATCGCCGTCGAGGAAGAGGTTAAAATCATCAACGCCGAGAGCATTAAGATCACCGGCAACAAAGAAAAGGACAAAGAATACATCCGCTACTCTGGCTACCCAGGCGGGCAAAAAATCGAGACCTATGATATGCTCAGCGCACGCCGCGGCAAGAAGGAGGTTATCCGCCGCGCAGTTCTCGGGATGCTCCCAAAGAACCGTTTGCAGTCGCGCCGCATCAAGAACCTCGTGATCGAAAACTAATATGGCTACCAAAACCACTACAGACCGCTATATCGAAACCATCGGCCGCCGCAAGACGGCTATGGCTCGCGCCCGCTTGACCCCAGGCACCAAGACCTCGGTCACCGTCAACAACAAGGACGTGACCAAGTACTTTGACACTGTCGCTTTGCAGACAACTGCGATGGAGGCATTTTTGAAGCTCGGCCTTTCTACACAGTTTGTTGTAACTGTTGTCGTACACGGCGGCGGCATCAACGGCCAGGCAGTCGCTATCCGCCACGCAATTTCCCGCGCATTGACCGAGTACGACATCAACCTCCGTACCGTCCTCAAGAAGGAAGGATTCCTCAAGCGCGACCAGCGTTCAGTCGAGCGCAAGAAACCAGGCTTTGTTAAGGCACGCAAGCGCAAGCAGTGGTCAAAACGCTAAATCTATTGTATATTTACCGCAGACAAGGTCTTTCCGAAAGGAAAGGCCTTTTGCGTTCTAACACAGGGGCAACATATGGAAGGAAAAGCGAAATGCGCTCGAGATGTATGGATTGGAATTCGGGAAGATAAGAAAACCGAAGGAATCTGCGAACATCGCTTTAGGGAAATATTCCCGCACGGCCATAGACAATCTTTACGGCCGTTCCTCATAGCCTGCCAAGACCGTCTACATCGCGGCAAAGCTCTTCCTCCATACTGGAAGAGCAGCCCGGTACTCACAGAAATGCATCCCCGAGCCTACGAACTGCTTATTCGATACGGCCGCAATTACACGCCCATGAAGTGGGAGCGGCCGCCTGAAATTGAACCTGAATTCGGCCAATGCTACGGCAATTCTTTCGGACTGATGGGCGGGCTGCATCACGCAGGTTATCCCAGGACCGTATACGTCGAAGGGGTCGTATTTGGGGCAATCTCATACCCCATGCTCCATGCATGGAACGCACTCAAGGGCAGGAAGGACCGGGTGGCGGTCGATTTTACGCATTACCCGACTGCGCACTTAGCTCGGTATATAGGTATCCCGTTGACCCAGGCTGAATATGCTCGGCTGCTGGCCAATACCATCCGCAAAGATAACTGGACCATCGGGCTATTACATAGAAGGCATTTTCCTGCAATCGAAAACGAGTTATATCGCATCGTTCGCGCCCGCAAACTTTAACCACCGCATGTCGGTGGTTTTTTCTTGGCAATAAACTTAAATAATGATATATTCATAAACGGACGAGCTCTTTCATTTAGTTGAAAGAGCTCTTTCGTTTTGCACAACCTGAAAATTGCATTTGTTTATAGAAGTGGTACGGTATAGATGAAGAAGCTCTGAAGAAATCAACGGCTTTTTCACAGGAAGCACTTGGGGAGGTCACATGTCCTATCTTATCCCGTTCGTTCCGGCGATTTTCGCACTGAGTCTCATGCTCTTGATGCCTAGCACCAAACCTAACGCTCGGTAACGGCAGGCCGCATTTCAATACAGTCCCTTCGCAAGAGGGACTTTTTTCTTTATATAGATGCCAGGCCGCGAGTTTGACGTCTTCATTTTTCTATGTAGAATACTTAGACGTATGGACGACTCTGAAGAAGAATTTGTAGACGAGGAAGAGGCCGAAGGGGGCGGGATGGCCGCGCTCAAGCGCCTGCGCGAAAAGCTTGCCAAAGCGGTGCAGGAAAAGCAGGAATACCTGGAAGGGTGGCAGCGCTCACGGGCAGACTTTGCCAACTACAAACGCGAAGAGTCGCTCATGCATGCCGACCGCGAAGAGCGCATCAAGTCCGACTTGGTGGAAAGCCTGCTCCCAGCACTCGACGCCCTTGAGCTTGCGTTGCGCCACGAAGAGACCCCAACACTCAAGATGCTCGAGAAGCAATTTGTAGAGTCGTTGCGCAAAATAGGAGTGCAGCGTTTTGGCACAGTCGGTGAAGCCTTTAACCCCCATACCCACGAAGCATTGGCCCAGAAGGGGGACGAACACAAAGTTGAATCAGTAGAGCGAAGCGGATATAGTATAGGCGAAAAAATTATCAGGCCCGCACAAGTAATCATCTAAACTACACACTATGGCTAAAATTCTCGGTATAGACTTGGGCACCACCAACTCGGCAATGGCTGTTATGCGCGGTGGCGAGCCTCAAATTTTAGAAAACGCAGAGGGTGCCCGCACAACACCGTCTGTTGTTGCGACCAGCAAAACCAATGAGCGCGTCGTTGGTCTTATCGCACGCCGCCAAGCAGTCACCAACCCTAAAAACACCATCTACCAAATTAAGCGCTTTATCGGCCACACCTTCGACGAGCCTGCGGTACAAAAAGACCGTGGAGCTGTTCCGTTTGAGATGCGCAAGTCGCAAAACGGCGGCATCGAGGTCCAGATGGGCGAGAACTGGTTCCGTCCAGAAGAGATTTCGGCAATGATACTGCAGAAGCTCAAGGCAGACGCGGAAAAGCGCCTGGGCGAGCCTATCACAGAGGCTGTCATTACCGTGCCTGCATACTTTAACGATGCACAACGCGCTGCAACACGCGACGCAGGCAAGATCGCAGGGCTCGACGTGAAGCGCATCATCAACGAACCAACAGCGGCAGCGCTTGCATACGGCTTTAACAAAAAGAAAGACGAAAAAGTGGTTGTCTTCGACTTCGGAGGCGGTACATTCGACATCTCTGTTTTGGAAGTAGTTATGGCAGGCGATGAAGAAGGTTCGATCGAAGTCCGCTCGACAGACGGCGACGGCCACTTGGGCGGCAAAGACATCGACCAAAAAATCATCGACTGGATCGCGACCGAATTCCAAAAGGAGAGCGGCATCGATGTCCGCAATGATCCTTTGGCTCGCCAGCGCCTTGACGAGGCAGCTGAAAAGGCAAAGATCGAGCTCTCCACTGCGATGGAGACCGAAATCAACATCCCATTTATCACATCAGACGCATCAGGTCCGCGCCACTTGCTGCTTAAGATGACACGCACCAAGCTCGAGGAACTTGCTCGCGAGTTTATCGACAAGGCCTTGGCAATCACGAAGCGCGCCATGGAAGCCAGCCCATTTAAAAATGCCGACATCAATGAAATCATCTTGGTAGGCGGCCAGACCCGGATGCCAGCTATGCAGGCTGCAGTTGAGCAGTACTTTGGCAAAAAGCCAAACATGTCGGTTAACCCTGACGAAGTTGTGGCCATCGGCGCCGCTATCCAGGGCG
>JAQBQX010000004.1 GCA_028286785.1 Candidatus Adlerbacteria bacterium | reverse complement strand
GTGGCTATCAAAGCAAAAGTAGACTTGGCTAAAAAGCTCGGTGTCCGCGGCGTTGCTATATTCAAAATCGATGGCGGCGAAGACCCTGCAATGTGGAGCGTGCTTCCCAAGGTTCGATAAGCGCTCTCTGAGTTAGTGCAACACTGGCTTGAGCGCCGCAGATACGCGTCCTGCAATGACCTGGTATCCAGCGTCATTGGGGTGCACTTCATCGTACATGAGCGTTTTGTTGCCCAAGAGGTCTGCAAGTACATCGGTGACGTATACGCTATGTGTTTGTGCAGCAAGAGCCGCGTACTCTGATGCAAAGTTGTCTGTAATAAGGCCGCCACGCACGCCCAACAGCACTACGATGCTCCCTTGTGCCTGCAAAGTGTCTATAATAGTTCGTAAGTTGGCAAAGGTCTCTGCACGCGGCACTTTGCGCAGATAATCGTTGCCGCCGAGCAACACAATGACAATGCGCGGGTTAAGCGCTACAACTTTGTCGATGCGCGCCAGGCCTTGTGCTGTTGTGTCGCCCGATACTCCAAGGTTCACAATCGGCTCACCAATTTGTGCTGATACGTCGTCCACGAACCCATGGCCGTCTTCTGCACCATAGCCTGCCACTAAACTGTCCCCAAAGGCCACAATTGGCCCGTCATGGGGCGGATAGTTAGTAATCGTCGGTATGGATGGACGCAGTGCTACATAACCGACCACGATTGCAGCAACAAGAATAATGCTTCCGATAATGTATGCGGTCTTCATATTAGCAACAGGTCAGTATGTATTAATTAGTACTTATTAGTTTGTATATCAAAAACATATGTTAGTCACAATTGCGGTCATACTTGCAGTGCTTTGGCTCCTGGGTATTGTGTCATCCTACACCTTGGGTGGCTTTATCCATATTTTGCTGGTACTCGCAGTTATCATGATCTTGGTGCGCCTCATCCGCGGCCAAAGCCCGATCTAAATCTTTGAGGTAAAAGAATATTCACAAAAAATCCGGCAATGAGCCGGATTTTTTGTACGGTATACTTGAGGGAAGTATGTCATTGCGCTCGGACCTTGTAAAAATAGTAAAGGGAGAAATCGACGATTCCCAAGAATCTCTCGAGGCATATTCGCGCGATGCAAGCTTATTTTATGTAAAGCCTGCGGTAATAGTGCGCCCGCTTGATGCCAAAGACATCGGCAGGATAGTGCGCTATGCGATGAAAGCAAAACACAAAGACCCGAAAAGCACGGTGTCCCTCACGGCGCGCTCGGCTGGCACCGACATGTCAGGCGGACCGCTCAACGACTCTATCATCGTGGACATGACGCGCCATTTCAACAAGCTTGAAGGCATCCAAAATATGAGCGTAACGGTAGAGCCAGGGATGTACTTCCGCGATTTTGACCAACAGACCCAGCAAAAGAACTTGGAGCTGCCGAGCTATACCGCTTCGCGTGAACTCAATACGGTCGGCGGCATGGTAGCTAACAACTCCGGCGGAGAAAAAAACCTCCAGTACGGCAAAACTGCCCGCTATGTCGAGGAGCTCGATGTAGTCCTGGCCGACGGCAAGGTACACACGCTCAAGCGCTTGGTGGGGGACAATTTGCGTGCAAAGCTGGCCGAGCAAAGCTTCGAAGGTGACCTGTACCGCAATGTGTCGCAACTTTTGTCCGCGCATACAAAAATCATCGAAGACCACAAACCTCATGTGGAAAAGAACTCATCCGGCTACGCGCTGTGGGACATTGGCGACGGCAAAGAGTCTCTGGACCTCGCAAGGCTCATGGTGGGAGCACAGGGGACGCTTGGTATCATCACCAAGATCAAGTTCCGCCTGGTGAACCCTAAGCCATATTCGGCTATGGTGGTGGCGTTTGTCGGCAACCTTTCAGAACTGGGCGCTTTGGTGCCGATTGTCCTCAAGCATAAGCCCGACAGTTTTGAGTCATATGACGACCACACCTTCGCTCTTGGCGCCAAGTATTTCCCCGAGTTTGCCGTACAGATGAAAGCGGGCATATTTTCTTTAGGTTGGTCATTCTTGCCCGAAGTATGGATGATGCTGACGGGCGGTATCCCGAAGTTGGTGTTGATGGCCGAGTTCCGCGCACTGTCGCAAAGCGAAGCTATCACCAAGGCCGAAGACCTGGCCGAAGAGCTACACGAAATAGCGGGCGCAAAAGTCCGCATCGCCCCTTCGGAAAAGGCTGCGCGCAAATACTGGGTCATTAGGCGCGAAAGCTTCAGTCTCTTGCGCAAAAAGATCCGCGGCAAGCGCACGGCGCCATTTATCGACGACTTTGTGGTGCCGCCTCTGACCCTGCCCGAGTTTTTACCCAAGCTCGAGGAAATCTTGTCGCACTATGACCTGACCTACACCATAGCGGGGCATGTGGGCGACGGTAACTTCCATATCATCCCGCTTGTCGATGCCTCGCGGCCTGATCTTGGTAAAATAATCGACGAGCTGTCGCATAAAGTGTACGACCTGGTCATTTCATATCAGGGCTCGATAACCGGCGAACACAACGACGGCTTGGTACGCACGCCTTATGTCGAAAAGATGTTCGGCCCCGACATGTACGCTCTCTTCCACGAAGTAAAGCAAATCTTTGATCCTCTCAACATATTTAACCCCGGCAAAAAAGTCGGCACGACATTCTCCCAAGCGCTGTCACACCTCGATACGCCCATAACCCCCAAAATATAGACTTCATATAAATGACACCCTCATACTTGGTACAATAGAAGTATGCACATAACTAAAATTGGTCATTGCTGCATGGTGCTCGACATCGACGGCACCATGTTGCTTACGGACCCAGGCACTTTTAGCAACGGTCAAAACGATATTAAAAATATTTCAGGCGTGCTCATTACTCACGAACATGGCGACCACTTCCATATCGACTCAGTCAAAACAATTCTTGAAAATAACCCCGAGGCCATAGTGGTAACTAACACATCTGTCGGCAAATTGCTGGCTGCAGAGGGTATCGCGTTTGTGGAAATAGGCGATGGCAAAGCGACCACTATCAACGGCGTATCTATCGAGAGGCACGGCACCGAGCATGCGCCCATTTATAAGGACTTCGGTTTGGTGGAAAATACCGGCTTTCTGATCAATAATAAGCTCTTTTTTCCGGGTGATGCGCTATATAACCCGGGCAAACCAGTCGACATACTCGCGCTGCCTGTTGCAGGGCCGTGGCTGAAGCTTGGCGAAGCTCTGGATTATGTTGCGGCAGTTAAGCCGCGCATAGCATTTCCAGTGCATGACGCAGTGCTCAAGCCCGCTGTCTCGCAGAGCTTTAACCGCATGGCGCAAAAAATCATAGAGGACCTCGGTGTCCAATTTGTTTCGCTAGGCGAAGGCGAGGGCGCTGAGTTCTAGAATAAAAAGTATCCGCACAACGCCGCCCCTGCCCAGCACAAGCCAGACATTGCGCCGCTGAGTATAAATTGAACTTTTTGTGTTTGAGGCAATTCCGCAAACGGGGTCGTCGCTGCAATGCCCATCAGTTTTTCAATAACTATCGAGTTGACGATAAGTGCTGCGACAAAACACATCTTGAGAATGAACAGCGGATCGTGGAGCAAATAGTCACGCAGCGGCCAAAACATAGTTGCGCCGCTGATCAACAGCAAAACAAGGGCTGTGCCGGTCGAGTAGTGGAGTATGCGCGCTTGTGCACGGTTGATGACGCGGGTTTTACCAAAAAACCAGCGCATACCAAGATTGTCTGCTGCAACTATGCTTATAGCAGCTAATGTAAGCGCGCTGAGGTGCGCATATAGCTCCAGGTTGGTAAGATTCATGTTTTTTATTGTACCAGAGCACCTATCTTGAAGGTTGCAAGCATTGCTGCTGGCTTCGTGTCACCACTGTGTTGGCCGTTAAAGGCGCTCGAGCCGTCTTTGCCGCAAATACTCAAAATGCGGTCTGGTCCGCCCGGGTGCTGTGATATCCATTTGGTTAAGTCGTACACACTGCCATTTATTGCTGCCCAACAGCTTGTTTTGTTGGGGTGTTTGGCCACATCTGCAAGTGTGTAAGTACCGGGCGTTGCAGGGGTTGTCGTAGATGCAGTAGGAGTAGCGGCTGGGTTGGTGATAGGCACAATAGGGTCGCTGGTTGCAGGTGTTGCAACTTGCTGTGTGCTCGAGGCCGAGGGATGCCACAATACAAGCCCGCCCAAAATGACAATTATGACTGCAACAACGGTAATGATGATTTTAGACATAACAGGTACAGTATACTTTTATACAACTTTCGATGCCAATTTATTTCAAAAAGCATATACTGGCCCTATGGAACCCCTCGCATCACGTTTGCGACCGATGAGCTTGGATCAATTTGTGGGACAAGAACACCTTGTTGCGCCTGGCAAACCTTTGTATGAGGCAATAGCTGGCAAGCACCTTTTTTCTTTTATTTTGTGGGGCCCGCCGGGGAGCGGCAAAACAACTCTGGCGCGTATATATGCCAATGCGGTCGGTGCCGATTTTTTTGAGCTCTCGGCGGTAGACGCTGGCAAAGAGGATATTAAAAAGGTCCTCAACCGTGGCAGCATTAATTTTTCGGAAAAACCAAAGGTGTTGTTTGTGGACGAGATCCATCGCTTTAACAAAGCGCAGCAGGATTTTTTGCTGCCGTTTGTTGAACGCGGCGACATAACACTGGTGGGTGCCACGACGGAAAACCCGAGTTTTGAAGTCATACCCGCGCTGTTGTCGCGTTGTCGTGTGTTTGTGCTAAAGGAACACGAGCCAGAAGAGATGGAAGCGATCTTGAAAAATACAAAGATCAAGATGCCCAAAGACGCACGCGAGTGGCTGGTCGCGATGGCTGGAGGCGATGCGCGCCAGGCAATTACGGTTGTAGAAAATACCAAAAAGCTCTATGGGGCTATTACGCTCGAGAACCTCAAACAAACCGTGCAGGGGACGCATCTGCGCTACGATAAAAAAGGCGAGGAGCACTACAACACTGTCTCGGCATTCATCAAAAGCATGCGCGCCTCGCAGCCGGACGCTGCAATATATTATTTGGCGCGGATGGTCGAGGCGGGCGAGGACCCGCTATTCATTGCACGGTGCATGGTTATCTTTGCCAGCGAGGACATAGGGTTGGCTCAGCCGACGGCTCTGGTGGTTGCCAACGAGGTCTTTCGCGCCTGCGAGCTCATCGGCTATCCGGAATGCGCTATCAACCTGGCGCACGGCGTTGCGTACCTGTCCGAAAGTAAAAAGGATAGGGGAGCATATGATGCACTGCGCGCGGCCCAGGCCGATGTAAAGACACTCGGCAACCTGCCGATCCCTATGCATATAAGGAACGCCCCAACCAAGCTCATGAAAGACCTCGGGTACGGCAAAGGCTATAAAAAATACGATGAGGAAAGCTACCTGCCCGAAAAACTCAAGAATAAGAAGTATTTGAAGTAATATAGATGAGCTTGACAAGTGTTATAATTAAGTATATAATGTTAACTGGACTGCAAGGCTCTTCATAGTCAAATAAGCGAAGCAGGAGGAAAAAAGCATGCCACAGCATACAGTACAGACGGCGGCTCTGCCGGTCGATGTAAAAATCGAAGGCGAGGCCAAAATTCTCAGCCAGGTCCCTAAAAAAGCCCTGGCAAAAGCTACCAACGATCTGCTCGTTCAAGCTGGTCTACGCGGGACATTCACCCTCAAGGTGACGACTCTTTCACGCGTATTGCCGACTGCTCATGGACTGCAGGTCAAAAGCCCATGCCGCAATTCTGTCGAGTTGCGGTATATCCAGGAAGGCGGCAATCAGTGTTTCAAGTTGGCGCTCATTGCGCCAAGGTATGCTGAAATATACGCCTTTCACCGCAAACTCCAGGCTGCCGAAAAGGCACTTAACAACCCCATCAAGGAATCGCCAAAGATTCCAGAAGGAGAAAACATCGTGAACTTGTTTCAAGGGTCTGCCGTATCGGATGTCGCAGATGCGCCTGCACCGGCGCTACCTGCTCCGGAAGTTCAGTCTATGGCCGAGCCTCAGGCACAGCCTCCGGTATCGCGACCATCGACTGTGCTTTTTGTCGACAATGACACGCGTCGCTCCATGTTTATGGAGGAGTTGTGTCGTCGCAGCGAGGACAGCCTGATCAGCAAGAGTATCTGCCGCGAGGTGCTGATCGAATGTTTCGACATTTCGACTCAGGGCGGAGGTTGGGCGCGCATTGTCGATTCTTTCGTCAGGCGCAAGTACCTCAAGGTGGCTGACAGCTTGCACTATCGGATTCCTTACCGGTGGTTCAAGAAGTTCAATCTTCCTGTGGCTAAGGTTGCTGCCGACTCGTTGGCAGAACACCCAGCCTTGCTGTCGCAGGTCCCGGTCCTGACTTCGAAGTTCGAAGTAATGGCACGCTTGGTGGACGAGCATGACACCAAACGCGCACGGCTCTCCGAGATCATACACCAACAAGCCGCACTTGATGCGGAAAAGGCAAAACTCGAACAAGAGCTTGCCGAACCAAAATATCAAGCGGCAATCGCCGCGGCCAAGCTCTTGGATAATCTGAGCGCTTAGGTTTCAACCTTTCAGGGACTACTACGGTAGTCCCTTTTTTATTGGAAATTCATATATACTAATTCTATGGAAACCGAGACAGTATATTTGGGTGGGGGATGTTTTTGGTGCACCGAGGCGGTGTTTACGATGCTCAAGGGTGTCTCGCATGTCGAGCCTGGCTACATGGGTGGCAGCAAATCAAATCCGACTTATGAACAGGTCTCTGGGGGCGACACAGGGCATGTCGAGGTCATCAAAATTGATTTTGACCCGGATGTATTGGCCTACGAAGAAATATTGCACATCTTTTTTACATCACACGACCCAACGACTCTCAATCGGCAGGGGAATGACGTCGGCACCCAATACCGCTCGGTAGTTTTTTACACCACCGACAGGCAAAAGGAAAAAGCCGAGCATTATATAAAAGTAATCGGTAATGCGTACACTCAGCCTATTGTCACCACCGTGGAACTTGCCGGCACGTTTTGGCCTGCCGAGGATTATCACAAAAAATATTACGAGGCCCACAAAGACGCCCCGTACTGCGAGCTAATTATCGCGCCCAAGGTAGACAAAATCGCCACCAAATTTCCCCATTTGCTCAAAGGTGAGTAATGGTACAATACCAATATGCAACCAAAAGTATTTCTGGCTCCTTTTTACATCAT
Source organism: Candidatus Adlerbacteria bacterium (assembly GCA_028286785.1). Taxonomy (GTDB): domain Bacteria; phylum Patescibacteriota; class Minisyncoccia; order Phycocordibacterales; family SBAW01; genus GWA1-54-10. The sequence goes on along the minus strand of JAQBQX010000004.1, from coordinate 9,610 downwards.
CGCTGCAGCGCTTATTGGCATTGGGGACACTTTGTACCTCGCGTACTTCCACATTCTTGGCATTGTCCCAAGCTGCGCCATCATGGACGGCTGCGAAAAGGTGCTTACGAGCCCGTACTCGAACTTTTATGACGTGCCTCTAGCGTACCTGGGGCTGGTGTACTACGTATATATGGTCTGTTTGGCAGTGCTGCTGGCCTTTGATCCGACATCCAAGGGTTTGCGTTGGGGCATGATGCTCTATGCGACAATCGGCCTCGCTTTCTCGATATTTTTCGAGCTCTTCCAGTTTTTTGTTATCGGTGCGTTGTGTATGTACTGCGCGATTTCGGCAACGGTAGCGCTTGTGCTGTTTGGTCTCGCCCTTTGGCATATTAAAAGCACTAAGAAAATATAATCATGGACCGCATCGCTTTTTTGGACAAACCGTTTGTAGCAGCGGCGTTTGTGCTCGGTGTCGGACTCCTGCTTACCGGTTCGGTCGTTTCGTACACCCTATATTCTATCCGCGGACTTGATAATACCTTGTCGGTGACCGGCTCGGCAAAACAGGATGTGACAGCCGATACCGCAAAATGGTCTATCGAGGTGTCCCGCACCGTGCAAGAAGGCGGCATTTCTGGGGCATACGCTGCTGTTGCCCAGGATGCAACTGTTGTGAAAAAGTATTTTGCTGATGCGGGCATATCATCCACGACCGAGACAACTACCTTTGTCGATCAAAATTACACCAACAACGGCCCAACAACATACCGCGTCCACGAAACTATCACCGTCGAGTCCAGCGACGTAAACAAGATCGACGCCCTTTCCCACACTATCGGCCAGCTTGCGAACCGCGGCGTACAAGTCGAGGCCCGGATGCCCGAGTATTACGTATCAAACCTGCCTGAATTGCGCGTTGCTTTGTTGGGCCAAGCCGTTGCCGACGCCAAGGCGCGCGCCGAGCAAATTGCTAAAAGCGGCGGGGCAAGTGTCGGCTCGCTTAAGTCTGCGGCCAGCGGTGTTGTGCAGGTGTTGGCGCCAAACTCGACCAATGTAGAGGACTACGGCAGCTACGACACCTCGAGCATCCAAAAAGAAGTGATGGTAACTGCCCGTGCTACTTTCCTTGTTAGATAACTATTTGCCGTAATTGGGACGACGGACTGCTTTGTACATTCTGTACAAAAAGTAAAAGAAGAGAAGTGCAACTATAGGATAAAAGTAGGCGACATGGGTCACTACATATTGCAGGACGGTCAGTATATACAGCACCAAGGTCGAAAGTATGGTCCACGCGGTTCCCATAGCCCCGCTTGTTATAGTGGTTGGGGTTTTGGTCGTTTCAGAACCGAGCACTTGGCCGATGCTGCCTTTTTTGGCAGAGTCGGCAATTTGGTTTTTAGCCCAAGTAGTGCCGCTATTGAGGCTGTTTGATGCGGCAGTGCGGGCGCTGTCGACTGCAGCCAAGACAGGTGCTGCAACGCCGCCAACCATAGGCGACATGCTGGTTAGTGTGGCCAAGATAGTGGTAGAGGGCTCAACAACTGGTGCGCTCGTGCTTGCATTTGAGTCCTGCGAAGCTGCATTGCTGCCTGGAGCGGCTGCAACAATTTTGGACGCGATAGTGAACTGCGCCTGATTGCTCTCTACCAGAGAATTATTTGCGTCGTACAAGTCGGCGGAAACTGTATGGGTGCCAGCGCTGGGCTTCCAGGTCACTGCTGCAGTCTGTGCTTCTCCGGCGCCGAGCGTGATTGTGGCGCTGCCGATTGAGGTTGCATCTTCGCGGACCTTGAGCTTGCCGGTAAAGGGCCCGTTGGCCGTGTTGACCACCACTGTATATATAGACACCGTTTGGCCCTCGACAACGTCGCTTCGGGACAGGAACATGGGCTGGCGGGCAAAACCAGCGGCAAACACTACACTTGGCACTATGGCGAGCAAGAAAAAGGGCACGCTTGCCGCAAAAAACTTTTGCATATCTTCCAGTATACCTCCAATTTTTCATGCTAGACTTTCGGTATGAACCGTCTGGGTCGAATTTTGCACCACCATTTTGTCCCAAGCGAACATAACTCATACCGGCCGCATATATTGCGCAGGTCGTGGCTCGTATTTTTTCTCACCCTTGCGCTGGTTGCCGAAGGTTTTTTGGTCAGCAATCTCATAACCCGCCAAACAAGCGCGACCTTTTTGGCGGCAGTCTTGCCGGGCGAGGTTATTAACCTGACAAATACCGAACGCAAAGGCAATAAGGTTGGCACAGTGACAGAAAACGCCAAGCTCGACGCAGCGGCTGCAGCCAAAGCGGCGGACATGGCAGCAAAGGGCTACTTTTCGCACGTTGGACCCGATGGGAAGCAGCCGTGGCTTTGGATAGATGCAGCTGGATACAACTATCAGTATGCAGGCGAGAACTTGGCTGTGCGCTTTGTCGACTCGAAGGATGTCGTTAATGCCTGGATGGCGTCGCCGTCGCACCGTGCAAACATTGTAAAAGGCAACTATACAGAAATCGGTGTTGGTGTAGCCAATGGCACATACCAAGGTCAGCCTGCAGTGTTTGTGGTGCAGTACTTTGCATCGCCTGCACCCTCTGTTTTGGGCGCTGCAACTGGTCCAGCCGAAGTAGCGGCAGCTGGTTCGCAAAAATTCATGCAATCTTTCCTGGAAACGCTCCGTCATATTGAGGCTAACCCGCGCACCGCAACAGGGTGGGTGCTCGGCGGCATTGTAGCGCTGTTGGTAGTTGCTTTGGTGCTTGCGTTTGTGGTCCATATCCAGATCCAGCCGACATCGATGCTGGTTGCTGGCTCGTTGGTTACGGCATTTGCGCTTTCTATACTTATCTTCAATTCAAACTTCTTGGGCGGCACTATTGCAGCCGATAATTCTGCCAGTGTGGCAGGAGGCGCCGCGGCAATCGACCAAGGTGGGGTAGTTATCGACCCTGCGGCAGCAACAACTTCGCGCTAATTGGCAGCCCACATGGGTGTGCTATGCTAGGGTCATGTCTCAACAAAAAGTAACCATTGGCATCGTAGTGACGATATCGGTGGTGGTAGTGGCCTTTTTCTTTTTATCTAATTTTTTAAGCGTATCAAGTATGATTCCAGCCGCGCAGCCTGACAACACAGCACAGCAAGGTCTCGTTATCCAAGATGAAGTAGCCGGGACAGGTGCCACTGCGCAAGCGGGGGACCATATATATGTGAACTATGTCGGCAAGCTCCAAAACGGCACCGTGTTTGATGCATCTATGTCGCACAACCCGCCGGGACCTATAGACTTTGTGCTTGGTACCGGACGCGTGATTCCAGGATGGGACCAAGGACTCCAGGGTATGAAGGTGGGCGGCAAGCGCTTGCTTATCATCCCTCCGCAGCTCGCGTACGGTGCGCAGGACTACGGACCGATCCCTGGCAACTCGACACTTGTCTTTGAAATTGAATTGGTAAAAGTTGAGGCTGCAACAAGCACCAGAGTTGCTCCAGAAGGCGCAAGCGCTAACTAACTGGCTTTATCCTGGGCAATCCGTATAGTGCATATATGGAGCGACCGGTACGTCTAGAAATTCTAAACACCAGCGGCACTGCGCGCGCTGGTGTTTTACATACCTCGCATGGGCCAATCAACACTCCTGCGTTTGTTGCTGTGGCAACCAAGGCCAATGTAAAAGGCATTGACCCGACGCAATACACACAGCTCGGTATACAGACAATCATCGCAAACACCTATCACTTGTACTTGTCGGGTCTCGAGGTCATTGCAAAGGCCGGGGGTCTGCACAAATTTATGGGCTTTGCGGGTCCTATCATGACGGACTCGGGCGGCTTTCAAGTTTTTTCGCTTGGCGAAGGATACGGCAAGAAAGTCTCGAAAGTAGAAGTTTTGCAGAAAGATTCGTCACAAAAGGTCCTCGGGTCACCTTCGGCTCAACCAGAGCATTTTGCGCCAAATCTTTCTGCTCCAGCAGTGTATGACGAAGAGTTGGCAACTTCACACGGTAAGCTGGCAATAGTCGACGAAGACGGTGTCACATTTACATCGCACATCGACGGCTCCATGCACCGCTTTACTCCTGAGCGCTCGATTGAGATCCAGCATCAGTTGGGTGCGGATATTATCTATGCCTTTGACGAATGCACATCGCCGACCGCCGATCGTGAATATCAAAAGGAGGCAATGGATAGGACTCATCGCTGGGCAAAGCGGAGCCTTGCAACACATCGCCAAAATATAGACTCAAACAAAAGCCAGGCAATATACGGCATAGTGCAGGGCGGGCGGTTTAGCGACCTGCGGATCGAGAGCGCCAAAGAACTGGGCTCTATGGACTTCGACGGCTATGGTATCGGAGGATCGTTCAGCAAAGAAGATATTCTCGGGATCCTCGACCAAGTCAATGCCGAATTGCCTGCCGACAAACCGCGCCACCTGCTTGGCATTGGCGAGCCCGAGGATATTTTTATCGGGGTGGCTGCTGGCTGCGACACTTTTGACTGCGTGGTGCCGACACGCAACGGCCGCAACGGCGGGATATATACCAAGCATGGCAAGGTGCAGATCCCGAACGTGCAGTACCAGGATGACTTTGGTCCGCTCGACCATGGTTGCGGCTGTCCAACATGCACTAACCATACACGCGCCTATGTGCATCACCTGTTTCGGACCCACGAAATGCTCGGACCCATTTTGGCGAGCGTCCATAACGTATACTTTTTGACGCATTTGGTTGCCGATATCCGCCAAGCAATTATCGATGGCCGCTTTGATGAGTTTAGGACTTCATTTTTACAACAGTACAAAGTGCGCTAAAGTGGGTTGATGCAAGGAACCGAGGGGAACAAGGCGGGCTTTGTGCTCAAGTCCGAATATACGCCCGCGGGCGACCAGCCCAAAGCTATCGAAGGTTTGGTTGCAGGGGTAAAGTCTGGTAAACAACATCAGACGCTTTTGGGCGTGACCGGCTCGGGCAAGACCTACACCGTGGCTAACGTCATCAATGCAATCCAAAAGCCGACCTTGGTCATTGCCCACAACAAGACGCTTGCCGCCCAGTTGGCGCAAGAATATCGCGAGTTCTTCCCGGACAATGCGGTGCACTACTTTGTGTCGTACTACGACTACTACCAGCCCGAGGCGTATATCCCAACCTCTGACACCTACATCGAAAAAGAAGCGCAGATCAACGTCGAGATCGACCGCCTGCGTCATGCCTCGACACAGGCGCTCCTGACCCGCAAAGACGTCATTATTGTGGCGTCGGTATCGTGTATCTATGCGCTCGGTTCTCCGGAAGAGTATCGCAAAGTGCATTTGGAATTGGCTGCAGGAGTACAAAAGAATCGTGCGGAACTTATCCGCGAGCTGATACACCTGTACTTTGAGCGCACCATTGCCGACCTCAAGCCCGGAAGTTTTCGTGCAGTAGGGAATGCGGTTGAAATCATGCCGACCGGCGAGCGCGCACTGTACCGTGTCGAATTCGAAGGCGAGATGGTAGCGCGTGTGCGGCTTATCGACCCTATTACCCGCGCAGAGCTCGACCCGAACTATTCTCTTTTCCTTTTTCCGGCCAAGCACTATGTCACACCCGAGGACGAGCGGGGCCGCGCCATGGATGCTATCAAGCATGAACTAAAGCAGCAGCTCGCGCTGTTCGAGACTCAGGGCAAAATTTTGGAAGCCGAGAGGCTCAAGCGCCGAACCAACCACGACCTCGCTCTTATTCGCGAGATGGGTTACTGCAACGGCATCGAAAACTATTCGAGCCACTTCGACGGCCGCGCGCCCGGCACTCCGCCGTTTACGCTTTTGGACTACTTTCCACACAAAGCAGATGGCAGTCCGGACTTTTTGACTATCATCGACGAGTCGCATGTGTCGGTGCCGCAGATCGGCGGTATGTACGCTGGCGACCGCGCCCGCAAAGAAACGCTCATCGACTTCGGCTTCCGACTTCCTTCGACCAAAGATAACCGCCCCTTGAAGTTCGAAGAGTTTCAAAAAAATATCGGCCAAGTAATTTACACCAGCGCCACTCCAGGTGTGTATGAAAAAGATGTGTCCGGCACCAATGTCGTCGAGCAGCTTATCCGCCCGACTGGCCTTGTTGATCCGGAAATCATTATGCGCCCCGTGACCGGAAGTGCTGCGGGCAAAGGCCAAGTGCAGGACTTTTTGGAGGAGACCGACGCTGTTATTAAACACGGCGGGCGCGTGATGGTGACCACACTGACCAAAAAAATGGCCGAGGACCTGTCAGAGTTCCTCAAAGATCGCGGGGTCAAGGCCGCGTACTTGCACAGCGACGTCGAGACGCTCGACCGCATCACAACGCTCACTAGCCTGCGTAAGGGCGAGTTTGATGTGTTGGTGGGCGTGAACCTTTTGCGCGAAGGCCTCGACTTGCCCGAAGTAGAGCTGGTGGCAATACTTGATGCCGACAAAGAGGGCTTTTTGCGCAGTGAGACATCATTGATCCAGACCATCGGTCGCGCTGCGCGTAACGTGCATGGCCGCGTGATACTGTACGCCGACCGCATGACCAATTCGCTGGAGAAAGCGATAGGCGAGACCAACCGCCGTCGCGCGGTACAGCTTGCCTATAACAAAGAACACGGTATTACTCCCCGGACAGTTATCAGGGCTATTAAAGACATTACGCAGGAAATGCGCAGCGAGCATGGCAAGGCAGTCAATACGCTGCTCGAGATAGATAAAGACCTGTATACCAAAGACCCAAAGAAGTTTATGAAAGCAAAACGCGAGCAGATGGAAGAAGCGGTCAAAAACCTCGACTTTGAAACCGCCGCAATCCTGCGTGATGAAATCTATACCCTGGAAACCGGTGCAGCTCCTATAAAGAAAAAAGGTAGGGCTAAAAAATAGGCAATAAAAAAGACGGACCGGGGTCCGTCTTTGGTGTTTTTGAACTCGTTCGCTCAGGCTGCTTGGTCGGCCATCTGGCGCCAGGCAAGACCCTCTCCGCTCGTCAGCGTTGTCTGAATCGACTGTGCCAATGCCACCGGCACTGCATACGTGCGCAGCCATTGGGTCGAAAGATGTTCGGCCGCTTTGCCTTCAAAGGCGGCGGCAAGATTGTCGATGTAACGCTCACTGAAAGCTGCGCCCTTGTAGTCGCGCAGTGTAATAGAAGATGTCTTAGTCTTGTCGAACTCGTCAACGATAGCGCATATGGCATCGTTGCCGCGTTCTCTCATAATTCCAAGCCAGTTCTGGCGATAGACCTCGTCACTGTGCTTGGGCTTTTGTGCGTACGCCCGCATAAAAAGTTCGACCTTCGTGTGCGTGGCATCACTAAACTGTTCAACCTTCATTACTTAACTTCCTTTTCAAATGTCCCCCGTCCACTACTTGGTATATACCTATAGCCGAATAATGTCAAAAATGGTATACTCATACCACGACATAGATACCCCTTAGGCCCGAGGCCGAGGGGATAGCCTGTTGCAGTAACGTATGGAGGAAAATATACACATCAAAGGGGCAAAAACCCACAATTTAAAGAACATCAGCCTCACGATCCCGCGAGGCAAGATGGTCGTGTTTACTGGGCTTTCTGGCTCGGGTAAATCGTCTTTGGCGTTTGATACCATTTTTGCCGAAGGGCAGCGGCGTTATATAGAATCACTTTCGGCCTACGCGCGGCAGTTTTTGCGACAAATGCAAAAGCCCGATGTCGAGGAAATCACCGGCCTTTCCCCGGCCATTTCTATCGACCAAAAGTCACGCAGTAACAACCCGCGCTCGACCGTTGCCACCCAGACAGAAATCTATGACTATCTGCGTATTTTGTTTGCGCGTGTCGGCAAGCCGCACTGTCTGGTCTGTGGCCGCGAAATCAAAAAGCACAGTAATGAAGAGATCATCCAGAGCATTGTCGAGACAGTAACCAAAAGTGCGCCCAAAAAGACCCGCAAGGTGATGGATGTGGAAATCGTCGAGGATACGGTCAAGATCTATGCGCCGGTGGTGGTTGGCCGCAAAGGCGAGTACTACCAGCTGCTGTACGACTTGCTCGGCAAGGGCTACGAGCGCGCAAAAATCGACGGCAAGCTTGTCAGCCTGCGCGACCGCGTGGTGCTAGAAAAAAACAAAAAGCACAGCATTGACGCATTGGTGGACGAAATCTTGGTGACCGAGTTTACCAAAACCAAAGCGGCTGCAATCGAGCGCCTGGGCGAGGCTGTCGAGCGTGCTTTGCAGGAAGCCGACGGTTTGGTAAAGGTAGAGACGTTTGATCCGACAGTCGAAAGCGGCGTGCACGAGCGCTTGGTGTCTGCCAAGTTTATGTGTGCATACGACGGATTTTCTTTCCCCGAAGTAGAGCCTCGTTTGTTCTCATTTAACTCGCCATACGGCGCTTGTCCCGAATGTAACGGTATCGGTACCAAAAGCTTTTGGGCCGACGAGGTATGCCCAAGCTGCAATGGTGCGCGCTTGCGCCCCGAGGCACTTAATGTGTTTGTGGGTGACAAAGTAAACATTCTTACTATCTCGAGCTTTTCCATCAAAGACGCGTACGACTTTTTTACTGCTCTTGAGCTGACCAAGAAAGAGGCGGAGATTTCTAAAACAGTCATTAAAGAGGTGTGCGCCCGCCTCAAGTTCATGCTCGACGTAGGGCTCGACTATCTGACGCTCGACCGTAAAGCCTCGACGCTCTCGGGCGGGGAAGCGCAGCGCATCCGCTTGGCTTCACAGCTTGGCTCTGGCTTGGTGGGCGCCTTGTACGTGCTCGACGAACCAACCATTGGTTTGCACCAGCGCGACAACGAGCGCTTGATCAAGACACTTTTGAACCTGCGCGACCTCGGCAACACCATCATTGTGGTTGAGCACGACGAAGATACTATATATTCGGGCGACTACTTGGTTGATATCGGGCCAGGTGCGGGTGTGCATGGCGGCAGTGTTGTGGTGGCCGACTGGCTCGACAAATTGCTCACTGCCAAGAAAAACGACTCGGGTTCGGTCACACTTTCTTACCTACGTGGCGAGAAGGCGATCCCCGTGCCTGAAGAGCGCCGTGACAAAGACAAAGGCTGGATCAAGATCAAAGGCGGACAGGCATTTAACATCAAGAATCTTTCTGCAGAGATCCCTTTGGGACGTTTGGTGACCGTAACCGGCGTATCCGGCTCGGGCAAATCGACCTTCCTCTACGAAGTCTTGTACGAAAACCTCAAGGCACGTTTCGAGAAAAAATACCGCACCAACAAAGTGCATAATGCGGCAAGTATCGAAGGGCTCGAGAATTTGTCGCGCGCCATACTTATTGACCAGTCGCCGATTGGCCGTACTCCGCGCTCTAACCCAGCCACCTACACAGGCGCCTTTACCTTTATCCGCGACCTGTTCGCATCGACCAACGAGGCCCGTGCTCGTGGGTGGAAGGCCTCGCGCTTCTCATTTAACGTGCCTCAGACGCGCCATGGCGGCCGCTGCGAGGCTTGCGAAGGCAACGGCATGATCGCTGTCGAAATGCACTTTTTGCCGACTGTGTACGTAACTTGCGATGTCTGCGACGGCAAGCGCTTTATGAAAGAGACGCTCGAGGTCAAGTACAAGAAAAAGAGCATCTACGATATTTTGACTA
>JAQBQX010000028.1 GCA_028286785.1 Candidatus Adlerbacteria bacterium | reverse complement strand
CCAGCTTGGCAACTGGAGCTGGAACACGATCACCAAGAGCGACAACCGTCTGGGCGTGAACAACAAGGTTACCATCGCCGACTGGCTGTCGGGGACTTTGCCGGGGTTGAACAAGGCGCCGAATTTGACCGTGTACACCGACCCAAAGACCAATACGGCCGTAAGTAAGGTGTATAGCTGCAATACCGGATACGGACTCCAGACATATGACGATGGCTCGAGCATGTGTGTAGACACTGCTACCGGCAAGGAAATCCAAAACCCTAACTGTGCGTATGGATACAGCCTTAACGATAATAACCAATGTGTGAACGGCGGTGGGCAAGTCGTCGACGCTTCAGGTAAGTGTCCGCCGAGCTATGTGTATGTGGCGTCAGGAACTGGGTTCTCTTGTCGTAACCCTGCTACTGGAGACACTCAGGATCCTGTGACCGACAGTACTACAGCAGGTGATATATCTCGCAATGGCGGCGGCGGATGTTCCGCTTCGACCTTTGGTGATGCTTTTGACCCTGTGGATGTGGCGGGTATGTCATGTATCACCAAATATGAAAATGGATCATGTAACCCAGCTGCACCTAGCGGTACCGACCGGATGGCTGATGGAAGGTCGGTGTCGTACGGTCTTTTCCAAGTAAATATTTCTGCAAACGGACTGCAAAATGTGCCCGAATGTGCTGCAATTACGGGTGGACGAGACTGCACCCGGGCTTTTTCCGGCGGGGCATACACAGGTTCAAACCACAATACACAAGTTGCCAACCAGGAGTTATATAACACTTGTGTACAAGCGGCGACTAATCCTTCATGTAACCTTGCGGTAGCAAACGAGTTGCTCAACACACAGGGTGCGGGGGCATGGGGGACCGCGGCCCAAAATAGTTGCTCTAATTTATTCCAAGATCTATAAAACTATGACATCAATGGCAAAAATAATAGTGATCATGGGTCTTGTATTAGGTGTTGTCTTGGTTGTGGGAGGGTTTGTATATCTGCGCTCGGGTTCAGCCGAGCTAACTCCGGGGCCAACAACTTATACTGGCAGCCCATTTCCAAATATTCCGCAACCTGTGGGCGGCACATCAACTTCAGCCCAAGGTCAGGCACCTGTACTTGCTGTAAAAATGTCCAGCGGCCGGACATTGAATGTCAACGATTTCCGCAACTTGCCCGCAACAGCAACTACTGCAAATATACCGGGCTATTACTATCTTGCTGGGGGCATCAACCCAGCGAACGGGCAGCCGCCTCATTATCAAACATTCTATTCTGACTCCGATCAGACCTTTCACATAACGCTGTACGAAGAACCGCTTGCCCAGTATCGTGCGCAGGCTGAACAAGAGCTCATGCATATATTGGGAATCAGTCCTCAACAAATGTGTGCCTTGAAATATGTGGTAGCTACCAATAACGGGGTAAGTCCTATCTATGACGGCCAAAACCTTGGCTTCTCATTCTGTCCTGGGGCAGTGGCCCTATAAATTGGCCAAAATATGGCTCTATGTAGCCAGTAGTTGCATTAATTGTGCCTTCAGGTTATAGTGCAGGGCATGTCGCAAGACCGCCTTATAAAGCTCCAGTGCGCCAAATGTAAGCGCATAAACTATTGGAGTTCAAAAAACAAAAAGCTTGTTGAGCGCAAAATCGAGCTCAAGAAGTTTTGCAATTGGTGCCGCGCATCTAACGTCCACAAAGAAGTAAAGAAATAAGAAATGCCCCGCAAGGGGTATTTTTTAAGGGAACACTTATGTCGCATGTAATTGCGACGCATGCTAGTATTGCCGCAGGGAGCCAGTTCCCGTTTTACATATGGGGAAGTCGCATGCGTATTGCAGCTTTGTTGCTCGTCGCTGTGCTGGGTTGTGCGCCGGCCGCGGCCCGTACCCCAAGTTGGGAGAAGGTCGGCGTCTTGGCAGATAGTGACTCGGATGAACGTTTTGCAGAAGGGCACATGTTGATGTGCACCTCGCCGGACACTCTTCAGGCTGCGGTACAGGTCCTGTATAAGGCGCCTATGCCAGAGCAAGGATTGCGGCGATTGGATGCGCGTAGGTGCGGCAATAACTTAATCGTATATTTTCGCAACTCTATGCGCACCATCGGTGAATTTTCTGCTGACGGCAAGCGTTTCGAAATTATCGAGATTAAGGCAATCGCTGTAAAAAGCGGCCGCCTCGTCCGAGAAGGTGACTACTTATACGGTTTTTTGTCCAAACCGAGCAAGTAAAGTTTGCCCAAGGCCGTCCCGATGTTGGGGCGGCCTTTTCTTATCAAACTGATGAAATAAGGGTATACTCAGGCTGTTCCTATTGTGGAACTCGGGCCTATATCTTCGGCAGCTCGCCTCGATATATGCCCTCCCTCGAACTAAATAAAAATGAACTTTTATTTAGCTTCTCATTCGGGCCTATAGTTCAGTGGTAGAATAGCGGTCTCCAAAACCGTTGACCGAGGTTCGAATCCTCGTGGGCCCGCCACTTTTTGTGCATTTTACGGTACACTGTTTAGCATGACTCAGGACGAAGCTCTGCGGATACTCAAAACAGGTGCCAATGTTTTCCTGACCGGCGAGCCCGGCAGCGGTAAAACGCATACCATTAATCAGTACACCTCATATCTGCATGCTCATGGCATTGAGCCTGCTATTACCGCTTCAACTGGTATTGCAGCAACGCATATCAATGGCATGACCATACACTCGTGGTCGGGGATCGGGGTCAAATCGACCCTGACCGATTACGATCTCGATGCAATTTCGCAGAAGGAAAAGGTCGTGCGCCGCATCCGCGCCACCAAGGTACTTATTATCGACGAGATATCGATGCTCTCGGCGGACACGCTCGACTCGGTAGAAATGGTCTGCCGCATCATCCGCAACAGTCCCGAGCCCTTCGGCGGCCTGCAGGTGATTTTTGTGGGCGACTTTTTCCAGCTGCCGCCTGTGGTCAAAACCGGTTTCAGCGGTGGCGACATGCGTCTTGAGTATGACGAGCCGACAAGCCCGTTTGCTTTCCGCTCTGGCGCATGGAAGCGCACCAGCCCCTTGGTGTGCTATCTCCACGAACAGCATCGCCAAGAGGACGGCGACTTTTTGCAATTGTTAAGCGCAGTGCGGCGCAACAATGTAACCCCTGCCATGCGCGCAACGCTCACCAAACGCGCGGTGCGTCCCACCAGTAAAGTAGTGACCACTCTCTACCCGCACAACGCCAACGTCGACAGTATCAACGTGCAGGAACTTTCGCGCCTGGGCGGCGACCCTAAAAAGTTTTATATGCAAAGCAAGGGAGCACCCCCGCTTATCGAGGCACTTAAGCGCAACTGTTTGTCGCCTGAACTTCTTGAACTCAAAATCGGCGCGCGTGTTTTGTTTACTAAAAATGACCTCGATGGCGAGTACGTCAACGGCACCATGGGCGAGGTGGTAGAATTTTCGCGCATGTCGACTTACCCGGTTGTGAAAACAACTGCGGGCAAACGCATCGAGGCTGTGCCCGAAGACTGGTCAGTCAAAGACAACAACAAGCCCTTGGCAGAAATCACCCAGGTGCCGCTGCGTCTTGCGTGGGCCATCACGGTCCACAAAAGCCAGGGCATGTCGCTGGACGCGGCTGTTATCGACCTATCGCGCGCATTTGAGTACGGACAAGGCTATGTGGCCCTGTCACGCGTTAGGACGCTCGAGGGCCTATATCTGCAGGGGTTTAACGAGAGGGCTCTGGAGGTTCATCCAGAAGTGCTCGATGTCGACAATCTTTTCCGCGAAAACTCAGACGCGACCGCCGAGGCCTTTGGCCGCATGAGCCTGACCGAACTCCAAAAACTCCACACCAATTTTATCAAGGCGTCGGGCGGCAAGTCACCGTCCGAGATGACAGCCGCGGCCGCGACCAAGGTAGTGACACCTAACGGCAAAAAGTTTAGCGTCGAGGCTCTGCGCGAAAAACATGCCAATGCCTACAAACCCTGGACCAAAGAAGACGACGCGCAACTGTTGGACATGTACCAAGAAGGCGCCAAAGTCGCAGCCATGATGGAAGCATTCGGCCGCAAGCGTGGGGCTATCACCTCGCGTTTGGAAAAACTCACTGGCGACGAGATCACTTAAGATTTCGCAAATTCTTTGGCCAAGCGCAAAGCTTCTGTTTTATTTTTTACCCATCTGATTTCAAGGTTGCGGGCAAACCAGCGCTTTTGGTTTTTGGCATAGTGCACAATGGCACGCTCAAGGCTTTCAAGGAATTCTGCGTCGGTAACTTTTTTCTGCAACAACAGCGACAGATAGCGGTACTCGAGCCCGAGGGCATCCATGCGTTTGTATGACAGCCCTTTGGCATGTAGTCGGCGAGCCTCGGCCACCATGCCGAGCTTTATGCGGGTTAGCAAACGCGAGTGTATATTTTTGCTAAGCGTCTTTTCATCCGGGGAAATGCCGATCCATAGCACTTGGTATGTTTGATCAACAGGATGTTTGGAAGGGGAAGCTCCAAGCGCGTCAGCGATTTCCAAAGCGCGGATAAGGCGGCGTTTGTGGTGAGGCTCGATATTCGCTGCACGCACCGGGTCTTTGGTTTGGAGCAATGCAAACAATTGCTCGGGCGATTTCTTTTCGAGCCGGGCGCGCAGTTTTTCGTTTGGCGGTACGTCAGGCAGCACCAAGCGCCCCAACAGCGAGTCTATATAGTATCCGGTCCCGCCGACGACAATTGGGATTTTTTCTTTTTGTATGACATCTTCAAGCGCACGTGTAGCGTCGCGAGTATAGTCGCTGTTGGAGTAGATTTTCTTAGGACTTACCACGTCGAGCATATGGTGGGGAACGCCAGCCATTTCCTTTTTGGTGGCTTTACCGGTGCCGATATCAAGCCCTGTGTAGACCTGGCGGCTGTCGGCCGATATGACTTCGCCCTTCAGTTTTTGGGCAAGGTAAATACCCAGGCTAGTTTTGCCTGATGCGGTCGGCCCGACTATTGCGATGACTTTCGGCAAATGACCCATGCGGACACTCTATATAAAAAAACCCCAACGCGCTATGCGTGGGGTTAGTATTCCTTAGTGAGCAATTTCCAGTTTGACTTATCTTTTGGCTTCAGTGGTTCGACGCGTTCTTTCCCGTCTGGTGTAAATGGGTTGTGCCCATCTTCCCATGTCTGCACTTCCGAGGCATTTATATCAACCAAGGAAATGATATGGAACCCATTGAGGTATTTGTGGTTGCTGCGATTCACTATCGTATAGGCATATTGAGGAAGCATCTTCCGTCCGGCAGCATGTGAACATGCTGCGATAGTGTCCAGCAAACTATTACCTGTCATGATGACGTCTTCTGCTACGATCACTTTTCGGATGGAACCGATAGGGAATCGCCGGTCCAATTCTTTGCCGCCAAATTCCTTTTTGACGACAAACATGTGGGGCACTTGGTAGTGGCATCCCAACAACACGGCAAGCGATACTGCCCCCAATGCGGGTGCGATCACCGCATCGATCTGGTGGCCGTCGCCCAATAGACGGCGGCGCTTTTTGACCAGGTCGATCATTGCCTTTTGCATGA
Organism: Candidatus Adlerbacteria bacterium; assembly: GCA_028286785.1. Taxonomy (GTDB): domain Bacteria; phylum Patescibacteriota; class Minisyncoccia; order Phycocordibacterales; family SBAW01; genus GWA1-54-10. The sequence continues at coordinate 5,248 of JAQBQX010000028.1, read as the reverse complement.
GATACGCCCGCATGGTCAGCGGAGTGCAGTCAATGTAGAGGTTGCTGATCTTGCCGCTAGTTAAAAGTGCGTATGGCCGACTAGGGTTGCCGTCATGGCGCCAGTAGCAGCCGAGTTCTTGCAGTTCGCGAGTCCAGTCGATGGCCGCAGGTTTGTATTCCTCGATGTCGGTCATAGAACCCTCCTGTTCATCTGCTGGCACAGTAGCACAGCATGAGTTGCGCCTCAATGGATAGCGTCTGGCATATCCCAGACGTAAGTGTTCCCTTAAAAAAACCCGCTGGTTAGGCGGATTGAGAGACACTATCGAGCTCTTCGCGGATACGCAGGCATGCATCTTTAGGTGTCATACTGGCGGGAGGGTTGGAAATTGGTCTGCCGACCACGATTGCGTCAGCACCTTCGACTTTTGCCCACGCTGGAGTTGCGATGTTCTTTTGGTCGTTAGCTACTGCCCAGTTTGGGCGCACTCCAGGTGTCACTATAAATGATTTTTTGGTGCGTCCGGTGTCGCGAACTACAGTGATCTCGAGCGGAGAACATACAAAGCCGCGTATGCCTTGCTTCCCACTGCGGTGTGACATGAACTTTACTGTGTCATTCCGAAGATGGCCGTACATATCGCGGCAGTACCCATCAGAAATATCTGTGAGTACTGTGACAGCAAGAGGCAGGGTGCCGGTGCCTTCGCAGGTCTTGCTCACTGCCTCAAGTGCCTCCCAGCTTGCCGATGCATGCAAAGTAAAATACTCCATTTTTTGTGCACACAGATTTTCGGCAACTTTCATCATCGTGTTGCCAATGTCGTGGAGCTTGATGTCCCACATGACGGCCTTGCCGTTTTCGCGGGCGGCTTCCAAAAAAGCGTAGGCGATGGGAACACCTTTGTTGTCCAAGGCTGTCATCGCCTCCAGACCAATCTTGATGCAGTCGACGTAGGGTGCCACTTGGTTGATGATCTTGAGACCAGCTAGTTTGTCTGAGAAATCTGCTGCAAAAAACAGCTTTGTCATGGGTGTCTCCTGGGTTACATCCGTGGGTACCGTACCATATAGGCAAGGGCTTGGCCACGAACAGCAAAGGCCAGGAACATGTCCTGGCCTCACTATTTTTGTGCCGAAGGAGGGACTTGAACCCTCACGTCTTGCGACATTCGATTTTGAGTCGAACGCGTCTACCATTCCGCCACTTCGGCATTGACCCCTCTGGGCCTTGCTATGCTAGTATATCCGTATGTCGCAGTTTTACAACAACGCAATATTTTGGGTAGAGGTGGACAAAATCAAGCCGAACCCATTCCAGCCCCGCAAAGATTTTGATGAAAGTAAGCTCAATGACCTTGCGCGCTCAATCCGTCAGTACGGCATCATCCAGCCTTTGACTGTCACCCGTCGCGAAATCCACAAAGAAGATGGCGGCATTGCTACCGAGTACGAACTGGTCGCAGGCGAGCGAAGATTACGCGCCAGCAAGATAGCGGGCCTCAAGGCGGTACCTGCAATCATCCGCGAAGCCGAGGACGACGACAAAACCAAGCTCGAGTTGGCGATTATTGAAAACCTGCAGCGCGAGGACATCAACCCGATTGACCGTGCCCGCGCATTTTCGCAGCTAGTGACCGAGTTCGGGCTCAAGCATACAGAAATTGCCGAGAAAATAGGCAAGAGCCGCGAATACGTGTCTAACACTATCCGCCTGTTAGCCATGCCTCCTGAAATGCAGCAGGCACTTGCCGAAGGCAAAATCAGCGAGGGTCACACACGCCCTATCTTGATGCTCTCTGACCGCGCAGCCGAGCAGGCGACGCTCTTCCGTGAGATCATGCTCAAGCGCCTGACTGTCCGCGATGCCGAGTCTATCGCGCGCCGTATCGCAACCGACCGTGTCCGCAAGAAAGAATATATGTACGCACCGGAAATCTTGCAGATGGAACGCGAATTGGCGAGCGCCTTGGGCACGCGCGTTACTATCGAGCCGCAAACCAATGGTGGCAAACTGCAGATCGATTATATGACCGAGGAAGATCTGCGCACCATACTGTTTTCCCTTCAGCAGCGTCTCGATGGTGTATCTATCAAACACGAACTCGGCGAGCTGCCTGCAGATGCGCCTGTCCCGGCCCCTGAAGACGCCGCAGTCTCCAACCTCGACGACCGCAGCCAGCAAGAAAAGGATATAGACGAAAACACCTTCGACGTCAAAAACTTCTCGCTCTAACAGTACTAATTGGCCGGATGGGTTTCTAGATAATTGCGGATGTGTCGTCGTGCCAAGGTGGTCTTGGCAAAGTCGAGCCATTTTGGTTTTGGCGTTGCGGACTTTTTAGTGACGATTTCCACGATGTCGCCGTTATGCAGTGTGGTGTCCAAGGGCACCATTTTTGCATTTACTTTGGCCGCAAAAACGTGGTCGCCGACGTCAGAGTGTATAGCGTAGGCAAAGTCTATCGGGCTGGATGACAGCGGCAGGTCAACTACATCGCCTGTCGGGGTAAAGACGAATACTCGGTGGGTAAAGATATCGCTTTTAAGTGATGTCTCGATATCCTCTTCTACTTCGATTTCGTCGCCCATTTCAGTGAGCCACTCGGGGGCAGATGGCGCCCCGTAGCGCTGGCGGCGGAATGTCGCTCTGGTGGCTGCAGGACGTTCAGGCTCTTCGGTTTTGGTGCCGCGCCGGAAGCCAGGTATGAGGCTGCGGATCCAGTCAAAGCTCGTTCCTTTTGGATTCGTGGTTATGTTGCGTACTTTCACTTTACCTGTGCCTATCTCGCTTTCTTTGTACATGACGTGCGCGGCAATACCGTACTGGGCCTCTTGGTGCATTTCCTTGGTACGGATCTGCACTTCAACGATTTCGCCATCACCAGAAAATACGGTTGTGTGCAGGCTTTGATATCCGTTGGGCTTGGGAAAGGCGATATAGTCCTTGATCTTGTTCGGCAAAGGCTGCCACAGTTTGTGCACCAACCCCAAGACGCGGTAACAGTCAGCGATGGTTGGCACCACCACGCGCAGTGCCGCAATGTCGTGCACTTGTTCGACATCTCCCTTGCGTTTCAATTTCTGATAGAGGCTCCAGAGGCCTTTGACGCGGAAGTCGGTTTGGAACTCGCGCACACCGGCCTCACCGAGTTCTTTCTTAAGATTCTTGATCATCTTCTCTAGTCGCTCGCGGGTTTCTTCGGTCCTTTCGTGCAAAAGAGTTTTAGTTTCGGCAAACTCGTCTGGATATGCGTATTCAAATGCCAAGTCCTCGAGCTGTTGGCGCACAACGCCCATACCCAACCGGTGGGCGATAGCTGCGTAAATCTCGATAGTCTCAAGTGCGATACGACGGCGTTTTTCAGCGGGCACGTGCTCGAGCGTCTTCATGTTGTGCAAACGGTCCATCAATTTAATGATGAGTACGCGCGCGTCTTTGCCGGTTGCGACCAGCAGTTTGCGCAAGCTTTCGCGGTGCCTCTCGGTCCCACGGTACTTGAGGTGCCCAAGCTTGGTGACGCCTTCTACCAAAAAGCGGATCTCTTTGCCGAACTCTTGTTCGACATCTTCGGGCTTTACCCCGACATCCTCGATCGAGTCGTGCAGCAGGCCCGCTGCGATTGTCTTGGCGCTCATACCAAGGTCAGCCAGGCCTTTTGCGGTTTCAACAAGGTGGACTAAGTACGGTTCGCCCGAGAGGCGTTTGTGGTCACGGTGGGCGTGGGCGACGTATGCGTAGGCCTTTTCAACAAGAGCAGTATCCTCGGCGCTCGGAGCGTCCATCAAAGAGATAAGGTCTTTGACATCTGACATATAGGCAGTATAGCAAAGCCCGAGCTTAATTGCCCGGCGTCTGGCATATCCCAGACGTAAGTGTTCGCTACGCTCCCTTAAAGAAAAAACGCCCCAAGGTGGGGCGTTAGTGTGATACGAACATTTGCACAAACTTCTTCTGCGGCATCGTATAGTTGAAACCAGGAGGATGAGGTTCTTCCCACTTTTGTTGAGGAAGAAATTCGACATCTGGCAGAAAGTCCGCAAACAACACCATCGAGTAGCGGTCTTCGCCATCGGTAACATTGTCTGCCACTACTTGATGGCACAAAGCTTTGAGACGGCCGCCAGAGTGATGTTGCAGGCCTGCACTCGGGAAGAGCACGGTTTTGCCTGCATCAACATCAAGTGGCTTCCACTGTAGGTCACGGGTGAGGTACTGTGCGCCTGTGTGCGTTTCGCACAAATGGAGCGACATTTCCTTACGGTCGATATGTGGCTTTGCGAGTAAACCTTTCTGCACAGCACCAATATAGTGCAAAAAGCGAAAGGTCCAAGCGTTCCGCCCCTGTTCAGCCAAAGCATGAAGTTTTGGCATGTTGAACTCTTGGCCGATTGCCCGTGCGCAGTCGAGTACCACAGGTGTCGTCTCACTCAACAAAGTGTCGAGGTGTTTGATAAATGCTGGCATACCGCAGGCAGCTGCAATTTTCATCAGGTGGGGCATGCGGTCTTTCGACACATGAAAGTATTCTTTTTGTTCCGCGTCGGTGCCCTCGTCACGACGGTCGACATATCCGCCGTCGATGTGGCGGTCGCCGACCTTAAAAAGGTTTTTAGTGACCTGTGGCGAGCGGCAAAAGTTTTGCCAGTCGCGCATGCTTTCCTCAACTGCAGCGCGCATTGCACGCGGATAATCGATAGTCATATAGCCATGCGTGGCAAGCATCTTAACGTTCATGGTACTCACCTCCGTTACATCTGCCGACAGTATACGCGAACGGTAGCGCTTGCTCTACCAAATTTTATGTTTCGAAGTTGCTTACATGGTGGGTTGTTTGACACCTTGACAAACATGTTGTTTGGGTGTATATTATACATAGCCACAGTGGCTGTTTAGGAGGTTCGTATGATTTATGAAGACAGTAGTTTCGACCTTTGTTTTGAAGGAAAAGACTACACAGTATCACTTGTCATAGAACAAGGAGACGCAAAGAAAGGGGATGTATGTTTTTACACAAAACATCCTGCAGACTTTAGGGTTGATGTACGAGTACTCAGTATTGAGCACAATTACATCGACTTGAATCGTCGAAATACTCGTTTCAGGAAGATGCGCGAACAACTGCAAGAAAGGTTTGCTCATGGACGACCTCTCTATTTCAATCAAGGAGAAAAAGGTGAGTGCGGGTACGCAAAATATCTTGAAGAAATGAAACTGATCTAAAAGTTTGAAATCTGAAGTAAGATAGTTCAGAAACAGTGTTCCT
>JAQBQX010000011.1 GCA_028286785.1 Candidatus Adlerbacteria bacterium | reverse complement strand
GTTGAGGAAATCGGCCGCAACATGACCATGGTTGAGATGGGCGACGACATCATCGTTATCGACTGCGGTTTCCAGTTCCGCGAAGATGACACTCCAGGTATCGACTACATCTTGCCTAACACCAAGTACCTCGAAGACCGTCAGGACAAGATCCGCGGCATGTTCATCACGCACGGACACCTCGACCACATCGGCGCCATTCCTTACATCATCGACCGCATCGGCTACCCAACTATTTATACCCGCCGTCTCTCGTCGGTTATGATCCGCAAGCGACAGGAGGAATTTCCTAACCTGAAGCCGCTTACTATCCACGAAGTCGAAAAGGACGACTCTGTGCGCGTTGGTGCGCTTAAGGTGCGCTTCTTCTCGGTGTCGCATACCATCCCAGACGCGATGGGCATCATCATCGAGACTCCGTACGGCGACCTGGTGTTTACCGGCGACCTGCGCCTCGACCATGTCGACGGCATCCCTTCTGCCGAAGAAGAGAAAGAGTTCGCATTCTTTAAAGACCGCAACGTGCTGTTTTTGGCCGCAGACTCGACCAATGCCGAAAAGCCAGGCTTCTCGCTGCCAGAGCGCATCGTGCAGAAAAACCTCGACGAAATAATCATCTCGACCCAGACCCGTCTTATCATCGGCACATTCTCCTCGCAGCTCGAGCGCATCATGCGCATGCTCGAGGCTGCAGAACGTGCTGGCAAAAAAGTGCTTGTCGAAGGCCGCTCCATGAAGGTCAACATCGAAATCGTGAAGCAGCTCGGCATGCTTAAGGTATCCGACAAGCTCTTTATCGATGCAGGCCAGCTCGAGCAATTGCCTGACAACAAGATCGTTGTTTTGGGTACGGGTGCCCAGGGCGACGAGTTTGCCGCACTCATGCGCATTGCCATGAAGACGCACAAGGCAGTCAAAATCAAAAAGGGCGACACGGTTGTCCTTTCATCATCAGTCATTCCCGGCAACGAACGCTCAGTACAGAAACTCAAAGACAACCTGTCTCGCCAAGGTGCACGCATTATCCACCGCGACATGGCCGACGTGCACGCCTCGGGCCACGCTAACCGCGACGAGACGTTCTGGATCCACTCCAAGATCAACCCGCGCTTCTTTATGCCGCTGCACGGCTACCATTACATGTTGCGCGTACATGCCGACATCGCACGTGCCTGCGGCCGTGCCGAGTCTGACATCATTGTCCCTGACAACAGCTGTGTCATCGAAATCCAAGACGAAGGCAAGAAGATCGTTCGCCTCAAAGAAATGGCTCCTGCCGGACTGCGTCTCGTAGACGGCTTCTCGATCGGCGACATCCAGGAAGTGGTCATCCGCGACCGTACCGTGCTTTCTCAGGAAGGTATGTTTGTGATCATCGCGACGGTGAACCCAAAAACCGGTCACTTGCGCAAGAGCCCTGACATCATTTCCCGCGGGTTCATCTACCTGCGCGAGAGCCAGGACTTGCTCCAGCAGACCCGCATGATCATCAAAAAGACCATCGAGGACTCAACCAAGAATGCCCAGCCGGTTAACTTCGACTTCGTCAAAAACAACGTCACAGACGCGGTAGCAAAATACCTCTTCGAAAAGACCAACAAACGCCCAATCGTCATCCCAGTTATCTTGGGGATGTAATATTTTTTCGGCAATTAACCCGCTACGCTGTAGCGGGTTTTTTGTTTTACAACCAGACCCTCTTTTTGCAGGTTACTCAATTCCCTTTCTGTTTCTTCTTTTGTGCGTTTAGTAAGTTTAAGAATTTCTGTAAAAGTTAGAGGCTTCTTCAACAGCTCGCGCAAGATGCCTGCGCGCAGTTGCCTATTCGAGCCTTCAAATTTGCTTTGCTTGGAGTAGTGTTTGCTTGCACTGTTTATCCGCACACCGCTGCGTTTTAAATATGAGCCATAGTCCATCAAAGCCGCGTACCAATCGCGCGATTCAATCTTCTGCTTGTGTGCCTCTGCCAGAGCTTGTTCTATCAATGGCAACAGCTCGTTATCCGAGACTCGAGCGGAGCCATCCTGAAAAAGGGAGTTGGGGTCCCGTTCATCTCTCCCTTTTTCAGGTTGGCTCCGTGGAGTAAAAAAGTGGTGCGTGAACACCGTGCGAATGTTGGTTTCTATAAATACCTCGGGCTTATTAAATGCAAAGGTTGATACAGCGGCCTGAGTGTAGGGACCAACGCCCGGAAGCTTTTGCGCTTGAGAATCTTTTTGAAACCCGTCGCGTGCGATGATCTTCCCCGCCTCGTGCAAAAACTTGCCACGGCGGTTGTAACCCAAGCCTTGCCACGCTGAAAGAACTTGCGGCAGTGTTGCACGGGCTAAATCTTGAGCTGTCGGAAAGAGGTCAATGAATTCTTTGTATTTTACCAACACCCTTTCAACTTGGGTTTGCTGGAGCATCACCTCGGACACCAAAATCTTGTACGGGTCGCGGGTCTTTCTCCATGGCAAATGGCCACGGCCGTTCTTTGCATAAAATTCCGCCACGTCTTTTACAAACTTTTTCACGTACCCTATCATAGCAAAAACCTCCCGCTTTTACGCGGGAGGTTTTTGGAGTGCCTACGGGCAACTAGCAAACGCCAGTTATGCCTTCGGACGTGCCTCGGAAACTGTGAGCATGCGGCCGCCGAACTCCTTGCCATTCCACATAGCAATTGCGTTCTGCAAACCTGCAGCATCTGCCATAACCACGAAGCCGAAGCCACGTGAACGGCCAGTCTCGCGATCGGTCACAATTGAGGCCGACACGACTTCACCTGCCTGAGCAAATGCGTCGCGGAGCTCGTCCCCCGTTGTGCGGTACGGAAGACCGCCAACGAAAAGTTTCTGTTCCATAGTGCGAGAAACAATGTTTTAATCCCGTTCTTGTAAGGCGACCCTCCTCTGACACCATTAAAAAATAGGCACACTGGAGAACTTACTTGAACGCCGCAATAATAGCACGGGGTTTATTTTTTTGCCAACTGGTTTATGAGCTTTGCGTACACTACCAAGCGCTGGTTATAGGAATGCGCGTCTGGTATCCAGTCGCCGTCGCAGGTGATGAGTACCAGCTGTGAAGGCCCCTGGGTCGAGAAGATCTCGGCCAAAGGCGCGTTATCAAACGGATAGTCGACGACGCGGTCCACCTGGTAGAGCATCGCATGACCCTGCGCATCGTAGAGCGTCATATAGTCGCCTTTCTTTATTTGGGACAGGTGTTCAAACACGCCCGATTTTGTCAGTGCATTGTTGACATGACCATCGATGACCGTGTTACCCGGAGCGCCCGCACGCGGACCGTCCTGGTACCAAGCAACATTGCTAAAGTCTTTGGGAGTATCCATCGAGCCGTCTGGCTTAACGCCGACATGTTCGACATTGGCATCCACGCCAATGACCGGGATCTTGAGGCGCACTGGCACCAGCCCGACACCAGAAGCAAGCGAAGATGTCGCGGTTGCAATAGGCGCGTTGGGCGAGTTAAGCGCAGCTGCGGGAGCAAAAGCGATAAGCGCCGCATTATTGCCGAACACTTTTTCTGCAATGCGGCTGGACACATCGGCCAAGCCAATGAGCACTGCAATTGTGCCCAATACCGCGCACAAAACCCGCACTATAAACGTAGTGCGGGCGTGCGAGGTTTTTTCAGCTAAGACGATTGTCTTAGATGATTCCAACAGTAGAGGCTTTTCTGACATATGGGTACAAGAGGATGCCAGAGGCAATAAGTGCCACTATCGCAAACACGATCTGAGCCGCTGTGATTGGCTCAAAGCCGGTGTTGGGAAGCTGTGGGTAGTACTGTGATGATACCTGAGTCTGAGGATAGCCGTACTGATTGTATGTGCCAGGCGCTGTGTACGAAGTGGTGTACACAGGAACTGCAGGAGCCGTGATGACCGGAGTTGTGTTGACCACAATGTTTGACGGTATTGGGCTGCCTACGCCAACCACGTCTACAGTACAGGTCGCTGTCTGTGAGCCGCTGTTAACAGTAACAAGCGCTGTACCTGTCTGTTCCATCGGGATATTGATAGTCTGGCCGGCATTGATATATGTCTTGCCGTTGACTGACCATGTGTAGTTGCCGAGACCCGAGTATGCAGTAAATGATGCGGTCTGGCCGGCGCGTACAGTTTCAAAACCGGGCGCGCACGAAAGTACCTGAGGTACTGCTGGGTATTGATATATAGTTGGGTATTGGATTGAAGAGACAGAATTGCTGACTGTTACAACACACAACGCCGAACCATTTTGACCCATGACACCAGAGCAGCCCTGGGAATAATCAAACGAGAAGCCTTGAGGGGCCGCAACGTTTACACTGTATGAGCCTGCGCCGAGCGCTACGTTTGTGCCCGGGTTTGAGCCTGGGAAAGTTACGGTATTAGTATCAACACCTGACACCGAGACCTGGAAGAGGTTTGGTGAGTAGTGTTTGTCCTGGTTATTAAGGAGGTTCATTACCACGTTCAGAGTACCGCTATTGCTGCAGCTTGTCTGGTTAGGGTAAAAGCCGTAATTGCCGTTGCAGTACAAGACGTCTGCGAGTGCAAAAACAGGCATAATCGACGCAAATACTGCCACCAGGGCGATTACTGGGACGAGGGTCTTGCGAGGGAAAAGATTGCTTAATGACTTCATAAAATCAGGGTTCTGGGTACTTTTCTACTAATAAGGCTCAAATATACCCCTCTGGGAGCATACACACAATAGGCGGAGCTGGAGGCACCATACCACACCCTTATAAAATGCGCAAGGGAGGCTAGAGCCCTTGAAGTTCTGCCGAAGTGACGCCGGTGGAGTTCAAAAATGACGGAATGACGGCTGGTAAAAGCACGAGCGGAATGAGTATAGCGCCCACGGTCACTATCCCCGTCCATTTCAAGATATTGCGGGTCTTTTCTGCCGAAGCCAATGTTGCGTCTATCTTGCCCTGGAGCTCAAGAAGCTGTAGTTCCATCCGGTTGAGCTGTTCTGTTGTAGGGTCTGCCATACAAGTAGTATACACCCCTGTTTATTACAGGGTCGCAAACTGGATTGCGACAAATAGTACAAATGCACCCAGCAAAGTAAGAGCTGTCGTGTAAAAGTTCGGATGGTTGTGATGGCTTTCTGGGATAAGGTCGCTGGCGCCAATGTACAGGAAAAAACCAGCAAACACCGCAAGCACGGTGCCCAAATTGGCACTCGAGAGAGTAAAAAACATAGTCGATGCCGCGCCAAGCACAGGCGCCACTGCGTCAGCCACCAGCCACAAACGTGCCGCTGCGGCATTGCGTCCCGAGCGCAGCACCATATTGACGGTGTTTATGCCGTCGGAAAAATCGTGCATCAAGACAGCTGCAGCTACGATCATTCCCAAAGAGGTGCTTACGTGGAAAGCCAGGCCGATACCCACACCGTCCAAAAAGCTGTGGATGATGAGCGCCCCAGCACTGAGAACTCCGCGATTGTTTTCGTGCGCGTGGCCGTCCCCTATGTGATGGCTATGGTTAAACAGCGTGCGGTCCAGTATCAGATATGCAAAGAAACCGATCGCTACACAGCTCATCACAAAAGACGAAGGGATCACCATTTCCAGAGCCTCGGGCAAGAGGTCGAACAGGGCCACCGCAATGACTGCCCCGGCGCTAAATCCCAAAATAAGGTGCAGCTTGTCCTTGAATCGCAGAGCAAAGAGCCCGCCGAGCATAGTTGCTACAAACGCCCCGAAACTCACTACAAAAATGGTGATCATAGGTTAATCCCAGTTTTTATACGCCATAATAAGAAGAAAAATCGCAAGCATTATGAGCACGATTGTTCCACCAGTCGAAAGATCAAGATAAAATGAGGTGAATATTCCGGCAAGAACGGAAAACAAAGATATACCTTCCGCATACAAAATAGTTTGGGCAAAACTTTTCCTGAGCTGAAGCGCCGCAATAACAGGAATCACGATAAGCGCCGCGATTAGCAATATGCCAATGATTGGTATTGAGAGCGAAATGGTCAGGGCCGCGAGCACTATCAATAGTGTATTAATACGTCGTGTCGGGATGCCGCCCACCTGCGCCGACTCTTCGTCGAAAGTGATATATACCAACTCTTTATAGAAAGCCGTGAGAACGGCAACGACAATGAGAGCAAGTATTGCAATAGTGTACACGTCTGTCTGCGTTACAGTAACGATAGACCCGAAAAGATAATTGAAAAGGTTTGTGTTGAATCCATGTCCGAGGGACAGCAAGATTGTGGCAACCGCAAGGCTTCCGGACAAAAACAGTGCGAGGGCAGATTCACCGTAGATGCGTTTTGTTGTCCGGAGACGTTCAATGCCCAGCGAAGAGACTATGGTTACCCCCAACGCGCTCAAAATAGGACTAATGTTGAGCAACAACCCGAGCGCAACGCCCGCAAGCGATACGTGTGCGAGCGTATCAGCAATGAGAGAATAACGTCGCAAAACGAGAAAGATGCCAATAAGCGGCGCGATAAGTGCGACAATCATTCCTGCCTCCAAGCCACGCAACACAAAGCCATATTGAAAAATATCAAGCATAGTTTTATGGATGGGGATGGATAAGTTTATGCGACTCCTTAAAATACATATCGACTGAATCGTGGAAGAAAATCGTCTGGTCGATGCAAGCAATATGCATAGCCTCGTGGGCCATACTTTCTATATCGTGCGTCACAAGAACGACAGTGAGATGCAGTTGCTCATTTAGTTTTTTGAGTAAGATATAGAAGTCGTCTTTAATATTTTTCTCTACGCCCACTGTAGGCTCATCGAGAAACATGATTTCAGGTTCTGTAGCTAGCGCCCTTGCGATAAAGACACGCTGTTGTTGGCCTCCTGAAAGGTCCCCAATGAGACGATCTGTATATTCCTCCATCTCAACATACCGAAGGGCTTGTTGCGCTTTTTCGCGGTCCTGCTGCGTTATCCTGTGAAATAGGCCACGCCGGCCGTATCTTCCCATGAGCACGACTTCTTGCACGGTTGCCGGGAAATTGCTGTCAAAACTCGTTGCCTTTTGCGGTACATAGCCTATCTTCGACCAGTCCTTAAAACTTCCTATATTTGTACCGAGCAACCTAACGGTTCCGGAAGATGGTTTCAATAGACCAAGAATAATCTTGATGAGCGTCGTTTTGCCCGAACCATTTCCTCCAACAAGGCCAAGATAGTCTCCGCGATGGATAGTAAGATTTATATTTTGTAAAACTTCGCTTGCGTCATACGAGAAAGATACATCGTGTACCTCTATAACATTCTCCTCGTGCTCTGTCTCTGGGTGTGCTATTGGCATAGTAATGCGATTCTTAAATTTACGAGATTATTCGCCATTTCAGTGAAATAGGTTTTGCCCGCAGCAATATCCTCAGGAGTAAGGCCTTCAATTGGATTGAGAATTAATGTTTGTGCTCCTACTTCTGTTGCGATTGTTTGAGAAAGTTTAGGGCTGACGAGACTTTCAAAGAAAATATATTTGATATGGTTGTCCTTTGCAAACTTCGCCACCTGAACCAACTGCTGAGCAGAAGGTTCTGCATCAGGGGACAACCCCGAAATAGGCACTTGGTTCAGGTGGTAGGTGGTCGCCAGATACCCAAATGCTGCATGCGAGGTAATGATGTCTTTACTCTTGCAGCTAGCAAGTCCTTGCATATATGCGGCGTCAAGGTCGTTCAGTTTTGATTTGAGCACTGCGGTATTGGACTGGTAGTAGGCGGTGTTCGCAGGATCAACCTGTTCGTATGCTTTTTCTATTTTATCCACTATTTGTTCTACCAGCGGAGGAGAGAGCCATGTATGTGGATCGGTTATCATTTTTCCATCCTCAACTACCTCTTGAGTAGTAATGCCCTCTCCTGCCGTGACAAGCAGTGTCTGATTAGGTTTGATATTTTGCTTTATTTTATCGCCCCACGCTTCAAGCCCGCCCCCATTGAGGATAAGAATTTTGCTGTTTTCAATGCGTGCAATATCTTGAGCAGTAGGCTCATAGTCGTGCGGCTCCCCACCGGCAGGAGTTATATTCAGTACATCCGCCTTGTCGCCACCTATTTGAGATGCAAAGAAATATAAAGGGTAAAAGCTAGTAGCTACCGAGATCTTTTGCGTAGATACTGGGGTATTTGTGTGGTCCAGAAGCAAAAAACCGAGCACGGCGATAACTATCACTCCTGCAGTTACCACAAACCATTTATTGTTCATACCATGTATTATTTTATTAAGCGGCCGTAACACACGTGTTGCACGACCCAAACAGCTCGAGAGAGTGCGCCGATAGCGTAAAGCGCGACACCTTTTTTCCTACTTTTTGAATCATCTCCTCCAGCTCATCGCTGTGGATATTTTCTACCGTGCCGCAGCTGGTGCACACTGCATGATGATGGTGTGTTTTGGACATTTCGTAGTGCGCGTGCCGGTGCTGCAGGTCGACGCGCTGTACAATGTCGGCAGCCTCGAGCGCCTCAAGAGCCCGGTACAGCGTGACTGGGTTGAGCACACGTTTGAGCTTCTCTTCTATCATAGGGACCGGCATAGGCTTGTCCTGCACCCACAAGAGCTCGAGCAAAGCCAAACGGCCTGGCGTTGCCTTAAACCCGGCCCCTTGGAGCACCTCCTTGAAATTAGGTTGCGACATTCCAGCAATATATCACAAACGCAAATTACTTGCAATTACAAAGTGATTGGTGTAATGTAGTAAATGCAAGAATATTGCGTTTATGAAAGTAGCTTTTTTAGGTAAAGGAGGCAGCGGCAAGTCTACCCTTGCGACAGCACTGGTGCAGCATCTTGCGCGTGCAGGCGTGAGTGTTTTGGCAATTGATGCCGACCACAACATGGACCTGTCCTACAACTTGGGAGCTGATCCTTCAGTGTTTTTAGGTAGCGATCCTTCCCTCATTAAAAAGCACGTCGGACTTGATACAGACGCTACATTTGCTGAAGTGCGCAAAACAGCTTTAGACAAGCAGCTCGCTTTTCACCTGAGCCCGATGGACGAGTTTACTTTGCGAATGACCATCGAAGTAAGCGAAAAGGTTCGACTCATGACCGCAGGACCGCACACCGACATAGTGCGCAGTGGCGAACATTGCAGCCATTCACTTGCTGCCCCACTCAAGGTGTACCTTCCCCTTTTGCAACTTGGACCGGACGAGTGGGTGGTTATAGACGAGCGCGCCGGGACTGATCCGGTTGCAACTGGCATTCTTGCGGGAGTTGATTTGGCCGTAATAGTCGAAGAACCGACAGTGTACAGCCAGCGCGTAGCCAAGCAAATTGCGCACGAACTTACGCTCGCGAAAGTGTCGCACATTGTTGTCCATAACAAACACGCAGGGGTTGAGGGAGACACGGCAGCTATGGTCGAGACAGTCATGGCGTATAAAAAACAGAAGAAATAGCAACGCGGCTAGCGTACTCCCTACGATATATGTTGGACATATATGGCGGAGAGCACGCTGGCATTGTCGCCAGTATTGAACCCACGGGGTTGTCATGTCCTTTCCATCCGTTGCAAAAATTGCCGCTGAACGCGGCATTGCTATCCACAGCGCGCCAGTCAACGTGTTGTCCGACATTCTTCTTGAAGCGGTCAAAACCGACTGCAAAGAAGCGGTGGACTATCTGCACAAACTTTCGCACACGGCACAAGATACCGGCGCCGCTGTGCAGTGGAGCGAAGACCCGAACTCGATCCTCGGCAAGCAACTCATCCGCATCCACGCGTCCGACGCGGTGCGTCCTCTTGTCCAAATGCATGTGTGTCACGGCCAGACGCTCACCTTCGTGAACTGCTGCGGCGGTCGCGTCGGTGGGCCCAAGCCCAAGCCGAATGACGATGAGATCACGCGCTTCCAAATTCAGTCGCAAATGGGCCCTATCGCCTACGCAGATTGCTAAGCAGCAGCCGCTCACTAGAGATATCTAGGGGGGGCGGCTTTTTATTTAATGTTTGTGTCCGTGTGTTGAGACATCTAGCGTATGACCGTGGAGCCACCACACCGCTATCGCGGTTGTGATAGGTACGGCAAGAATAACGCCAATCGAACCAATCATAATGCGCAGTAGTTCTGTCGCAAAAAGTTCCTGGTTAATGGTGGTGACTATCGATTGCGAAACCGTTTGTTTGTATATCAAAAACAGCGGCAGCGACGCGCCGACGTACGCAATGGCAAGCGTGTTTACCAAAGCGCCGATATGTTCGCGCCCGATGCGCACTGCGCGCAGGTATACTTCGCGACGAGTCAGATGTTTACCTGCACGCATTAATTCTTCTACCGCAATTGCCTGGCTGATTGCCGCGTCGTACAAGACACCCAAGAGACCGATAAGCATACCGCCCAATACAATGCCCACCAGGTCGATTGTGCCGTTGGTATTAAAATGCAGATATACCGTTTCGTCTCCTACAAAGCCCGACAAATGCGATTGCATAGTGGCCCAATATGCCAAGGCGCCTGTTACCATAATAGTAACAATCATGCCCGCCACAGCGGTCGTAGTCGTGCGGTTATATCCGTGTGTAATGTACGAACCTACTAAAATAATGAGCGCGCAAACACCCATACTGATCAAGACAGGCGAGTGTCCGGCCAAAATACCTGGCAGCAACAGATAATTGATGCACGCCAAACTGAGTAAAAGCGCTATAAAACCTCGAAGACCTTGCCTGCCGCCAAAGAACACTAGACATATCGCAAAAATTGCAGCAAGTATACCGAGCGTCGGTATACGGTACGGCTCACCCATGGTATACGCGTCGATGTCATCAAGAGTGTCGACAAGATGCCGGGCATAAAACATATCTCCCTTTGCCAGGACCAGGTAGTCGTTCACGATATGGATTTCTGAACCGGCGTTTGGGCCTTCCAAAAGCTTTGCGGTGATAGTTTGATACACTGCCGCAGTTTCGGTGCCGGGCACAGTTCCCTGCCTCGTCTCATCAATAGAAACCACCACCGCTTTAACATAGGTGATGGTTTCAGTCACAACATCCTGTGCTTGAGCTACAGGTGCGCACACATTGAACACAAGCGCGAGACCCAGCAAGAAATAGAGCCCGCGTGTCATGCTAGTTACAGTCCCCATCGCACAGCATGCCGCCGCACTTGTTGCACTCCATTTTCATTAATGAATATGCACCGGAGCCAATGAGTGCAATGCCTGCCGACACTGCCAAAAGCAGCATTTCGAATTCATGCGCATGGAAGCCGCGGCCGATGCCGGTCAAAAACATCGCTGCCAGCATATCAAGCGCCAACACAATACCAGCGACGCGTGTCGCAAAGCCTGCAATGAGCATAATGCCGCCGATAACCTCGACAAACGCAATAAATCCTGCCACCCATCCTGGGAGCCCGAGCGACATAAAAAAGCCCGAGACGCGCGGGAGGTTATTGAGCTTTTCCCAACCGTGGACAAAAAAGATCATACCGGCTGCAAGACGGATGATAAAAAGGCCTAGCGCGCTGTGATAGGTAAAGCGGCTCAAACGGTTAACGATATGCTTCATATACAAAAAAATATTGCGTTACTAGCTAATGCCTATAGTATACCCTATGCAAAACACCCCGCCCAACTGGTGTTAGGCGGGGTGTTTATCGTACGTTCGATTGATTATTGAGTCTGCGTTGTAGTGGTTGCCGCAGCCGCTGCGTGCATGGTCGAGAGAGCCTTAATGATGACGTCAATATCTTTGCGCCCTGTCACAAGGTCCGACTGCGCGGTCTTGAGGTCGGCCTGTGCTGTCTTGAATGCCTTGTCGTTTGTGGCTTTGACTGTAGCATCACCATTGTCCGGAGTCAGCGGCGCAATACCATTGATTGCGGCCTGCGCGCGGGTGTTTGCGTCGCTGAGGTTTGCACCCAGGTCGTTGAGCGCCGCTGCCGCTGCCGTTACATCATTGCCTGCGGTTTGTGCAGCCTGCAAGCGTAGCTGGAGCTTGGCCCCGAGCGCCTGCATCATGATAGTGACATTGGCCACACGGTCAGCCGATGCCGACACGCGACCTTGAGGAGCAACAAGAGCAAAGGTGCGGTAACTGCTGGTCACCGACTGCACATCAGTCTTGAGGGTGGCGAGGTCAGTGCCAGCGTCGATCTTTGCCTTGAGCGTAGTGAGGGCCGTTATTTGGCCTTGGGTATTGCTGGTGAGGCCCTGCTTGAGCGTAGCGCTCACGCGGGTCATCTGGCCGATGCGGCCGATCAGATCATTGAGGGCTGCTATACGGCGGTCGATTTCCTGATCAGCTTTAGCTATGGCCGCCTTCATTGCAGGAGTAGCTACCGTTGCGGAAACATTTGTTTGGGCAGCTGTTGTTGCAGCAGGAGTCTGCGCTTGCGCTGTCACATCAACATTTGTCTGAGCCTGGACTTGTGCGAGCGCAAAAGCAGGTACCAATACCGCAGCACCAGCGACCATTACTCCGACACGCTTCATTACATTCTGATTAGACATACGATTATAGGATAATTGATTAGTAAGACTGAGTTACTGGCTTGTCAGACATGCTTTGATCAAGAGAGGCCTGGTCACTATTCATACCCTGTATTTGCGCGTCTATTGCCGCAGAATCTTGTACCATTGCAGCGTCAGAAGTGTCAGTGTCTGCTGTTGGCAAACCAGACGACGGTACTGTTTCAGTTGTTGTGGCGATTATTGAAGGCGTAGTCGTAGCCATACCCGTTGGACCCGACATTTTGAGATAACCCATCTTCCATGCCACACCTGCGAGAATAATGATCACTATGATGCTCACCACCCATTTTATGCTGCTTCCCATACAATTCTGTGAATATTATTTTGTAAGTCCCGTGTATCAAAAGTATACCCTATTTTTACAAATCAAGTGAAGTGGTGGCGACAGGGGCGGTGGAGGTGGAGTTAGTAGAGGTGGCAGTGGTCGAATTAGGTCCAAAAACCGTGTTTTGGGTGCTCGGCATAGCCATATCCCAGACATAGAGGCCTGCCACGCCAAACACCACCAGTAAGCCGCCTACCAGTAAAGCAGAGAGGGCTGGAAAGTTTTGAGGGGTTTCCTCTGTCATAGCAACTGTTATAGGTGGTGACGCATCAGTAAGTAGAATCTTTCACGTCACTTCGAAGCCCCTGCACCAGAGTCTTGCGGCTTAAATTCAAGGCATACCGAATTCATGCAGTAGCGCTTGCCCGTTGTAGCGGGGCCGTCATCAAACCGATGTCCGAGATGTGATTTGCATTGCGAACAGACTACTTCGGTGCGTTCCATGCCATGAGTAGCATCTGTGACGTATTCCACAGCTCCAGGAAGCGCGGCATCAAAACTGGGCCAACCGCTGCCGGATTCGAATTTTGTGCCTGATGCAAAGAGCGCCTGTCCGCAAGCTGCGCAGCGGTATACACCGTCGCGATGCTCCTGAAGTAGCGCTCCAGTAAAAGGAGCCTCGGTACCACGCTCTCGCAATACGGCATACTGTTCGGGAGTCAACTGCGCCTTCCAGCCATCTTCAGTAGTAGGCATACGTTCCATGACCCCTACTGTATCACACAGGGCCTGTGTGGCCGTGATGAAGGCTACTGCCACGTTGCTTGCCCGTCGCCCGAAATAGGGAACTGCGGACCCAGGTATTTCGGGAGCCTGAAAAAAATCACGTCGATAAATGCCTTGTCCGAGGCAGGAACCTCGCGCATGGTGTTAGAAAAATCTCCATTACCTGAAGACACTCCGTATGCTTCAAGGCCAAGTGCGCGGGCAATGAACAATGCGCGCGGCAAGTGGAATGGCTGCGACACAACGAGCACAGACGTAACACCGAACACATCGCGCGCGCGGTACATACTGCTATAAGTATCAAAGCCTGCATGGTCCAAAAATATATCCTGGGGCGCTACGCCCATCGACACCAGATATCGTCTGACCGGCGACACCTCGTCATAATCAAGCGCGCGGTTGTCGCCGCTGACTAAAATTTTATCTACCTTGCGGGCCATGTACAGCTGCACTGCCGTGTCTGCACGGTCTTTAAGTATTACCGAGAGCTCATTTTTGCCTGCGACCGAAGCGCCCAATACCAGCGCGACTTTCGCATTGGGAGCAGCGTCGATCGAGCCGTACATATAGTAGTGGGCAGACCAGTGAATCATCAACGGTATAGAAACTGCCAATACCGCCCCGGCCACAACCGCTGTACCTAGCACCAGGACCGCTTTTTTCAACCGCGCCGCGAGCATATTGCCCTCAAGTGTACGCCTCTATTATGGCGAGGCAAGTGTTGCATAGACAACCAGGCGATGGTCATATGTCTTTTCGCCCGCGACCCACGCACCCTCGCACGTAATGAGCGCGATTTCCGGCCGCAAATCCTGTGCAAGCATGTCGGCCATCGGCACTGCAGTATAGGGATAATTTACGATATCCCTTACCTTAAAATGCAGCCTGGTGCCGTTTTTAGCGGAAATGTATATGTCGCTCCCGACTGTGATATCAGCCAAGTGTTTAAACACACCAGCAAGCTGTAACCCATTGTCGACATGACCATCGAGAATGGCAGTGCCCAAGGCGCCAGGAGCTACACTGCCTTGATACCAAGCTACATCGGTAAAATTGTTAGGCGTTCCCACGTTTCCTTTTGTGTTAATGCCGACATGCTGCACCGCTGCATCAATTGATAAAGAGGGAATACTGATGCGCACTGGGTCAATGGGGGAACTGGTTGCCGCTGCAACATTCGGCGGCGCGTAATCGTCTGGTGCATATACCGTTGCGTGCACAAGGATCGCACCAAACAAAGCCGCACTCACCAGGGTTGCGGCTAGCACTGCTTTGTTTGTAGTCATACCTATGCCAGAGACTTACGGGCAAGATACGTCACACCTCCGAGCACGGCCACCCCAGTTATTCCAAGCATCAATAAGGTTGTGGTAGCATCGCCACCGGCCCCGGTGTTCGGTGCACCTGCAGTAGTGCCGGTTGTCGTGGTGTCAGTAGTGGTGGATGTTTGTGCAAATGCGACGCTGCCGCCGAGCAATGCACTACTTATCGCTACTGCTGCGCCAGCTTTTTTCCAATCAAGTTTCATCATAAAGATTTTTATAGTTGAGTAATGCTGCGGCACAGAATCAACTGTAGCGCAGTGGTCTGAATGGAGGGTGAAAAAGGGTTAAAAA
The DNA here is from genome assembly GCA_028286785.1 of Candidatus Adlerbacteria bacterium. GTDB lineage: Bacteria > Patescibacteriota > Minisyncoccia > Phycocordibacterales > SBAW01 > GWA1-54-10. The sequence goes on along the minus strand of JAQBQX010000011.1, from coordinate 10,691 downwards.
GTTATCCACAGGTGCCTTTCTTGGTGCCATATAACCCTTGCAGACCTTTTTGTACTATGCTACCTTTATACAACAAGGTACTATGGAACCAAAGAACACATTTACGCCATTGCGCAACGGCCTCCTAGAGTTTGTCGTACTCAAGCTGGTCGCAAAACGCGCTGTATACGCCGCAGAGATATTAGAAAAACTAGCTGCCACCGAGTTTGTGACCGGTGAAGGCACGCTCTATCCCCTGCTCTCCAAACTTCGCCGCGACGAATTGGTAGAGTACGAGTGGCAAGAGTCCGACGCCGGGCCGCCCCGCAAATATTACCGCCTGGCACCCAAAGGCACTGCATATTTACAAGAATTGGAAAGCTACTGGGCCCGCATCAACCAAACCATCAAGAAGTTATAAGAAAAAATTATAAACAACATCTACTACTATCATGCAAAAAGTAACCACGATACATTTGGCGGGCCGCTCGTACCAACTCGAGGAAGATGGGTACCATAAACTTAAGTCATATTTGGACGAGGCGAGCAATGCTCTCGAGAATAATCCAGATCGCGACGAAATTTTGGCCGACCTTGAGGTGGCGCTGAGCGAAAAATGTTCAACAAACACCAACGTGCATAAAAATGTCATCACCACTAAAGAAGTCGAGGACATGCTCGCGCAGATGGGGCCCGTCCACGGCGCTCATGGAAAGACTGACACCCAGGCCGCTTCGCCCAAACGGCTCTATCGTATTCTCAACGGCGCTTGGATATCTGGTGTCTGCAACGGGATTGCTGCATATTTCAATATCGACGCACTGGTTATCCGGATTATATTCATAATCTTAGCCATCGGCAGCTTGGGTTTTGCTATTGTGCTCTACTTGCTCATGATAGTGCTCGTGCCAGTGGCGCGGACAGCAGCCGAACACGCATCAGCGACAGGCACGGCCCCTATTACCGCACACGAAGTAATGAACCGTGTACGCAACGAGTATAGTCGCGTCAAAAAGTCACACAGCTGGCGATATAAAAAATAATTACTCTTTGCGGCGTGCGCGCACACGGTCCATGTCGGTGAGGCCTTGCTTGCGCAAACGGACACTCAAAGGCGTCACTTCCAAGAATTCATCTTCTGACATGACTTCGAGGCCGCGCTCGATCGAGATTTCGTATGGTGGAACCAGGTTGATAGCTTCGTCCGAGCCGGAAGCGCGCATGTTAGTGAGCTGCTTGCCCTTGGTCGGGTTAACTTCCATTTCCTCGCCTTTTGATGTGTTGCCGATCACCATACCCTCGTACACCTCGGTAGCCGGTTTGATATAGAGCACACCGCGATCCTGAAGGTTCCACAGCGCAAAGCCAAGCGCTTTGCCGGATACCATCGAGATCATCGAGCCTACTGCGCGCTTTTGAATTTCGCCAGCATATGGGCGGAACTCGACAAAGCGTGATGAGAAGATACCCTCGCCCTTGGTGTCCAGCACAAACTGCGAGCGGTAGCCCAAGAGGCCGCGCGTCGGACCTTCAAAGAGCAAGCGTGCCGAGTCGCCATGAGTAATCACATTGACCAGCAGACATTTGCGAAGACCCAGCTTTTCAATAACCGGACCTTGGAACTCTGAAGGTATATCGATAACGATTTCTTCGAACGGCTCCATTTTATGGCCGTTTTCTTCGCGCATAATAACCTGTGGCTGTGATACCTGGAGTTCGTATCCTTCGCGACGCATATTTTCAATGAGAACCGCAATGTGGAGTTCGCCGCGACCAGACACTTCATATGAGTCGCCTGAAAAGTCCACCTTGAGACCGACGTTGACTTCAAGCTCGCGCTCGAGACGCTCGCGGATCTGGCGACCAGTGACAAACTTGCCTTCGCGACCCGCAAATGGAGAGCTGTTTACCAAAAAGTTAAGAGTGATGGTCGGCTCATCAATAGCGATTGCTGGCAGCGGTTCTGTCGACTCGTCGTTGGTGATGGTTTCGCCGATAAAGATGTCCGGGAGACCCGCCACAAAGGCAATGTCGCCTGCATGCACCTCTGTTGCCTCAACGCGCGAGAGGCCCGAGAAGGTGTACATTTTAGTGATCTTGCCAGAGCGCGTCTCGCCGTCCGGCTTTTTTACAAAGACAGTCGAGCCGGTTTTCATGACACCCTGATACACGCGAACAAAGGCCATACGGCCGAGGAAGTTGTCGTATCCGAGGTTAAATGGCTGCGCGCGCAGTGCGCCTTCGTCATGGCCGCTTGCCACTGGCACATGTTCCAAGATTACGTCCAAAAGCGGCATAAGATCGGTTGACTCGTCGGTAAGCTTTTTCTTGGCAATGCCCTGGCGGCCGATTGCATATACAACCGGAAAGTTCGACTGTTCGTCGTTGGCGCCAAGCTCCAAAAAGAGCTCAAGCACTGCCTCTTCAGCTGCTGCAGGGTCTGCGGCTGGCTTGTCGATCTTGTTGATGACTACAATTGGTTTAAGGCCGAGCTCGAGCGACTTCTTGAGCACAAAGCGGGTCTGAGGCATCGGACCTTCCTGGGCATCCACAACCAACAGCACAGAGTCGATTGAACGCAGCACGCGCTCTACTTCAGAACCGAAGTCGGCATGGCCTGGAGTGTCTACAATGTTGATCTTAGTACCCTTGTATTCAACAGCGGCGTTTTTGGCATAAATAGTGATGCCGCGCTCGCGTTCGATGTCGTTGTTGTCCATGGAGACACCTTCCCCAGCTGCGCCGGTTTGGCGCATCAAAGCATCGGTCAAGGTTGTCTTGCCGTGGTCCACGTGAGCGATGATTGCGATGTTTCGAATATCCATATAATTATTTGAGTCGAGAAATTACCAAGAAAAATAGGCCCGCGGGCCCGTTTCTCCTACTATACCACATCTTTCTCGGGTCTACAAAGCAAAGAAAAAGCCTCACTTTGCGAGTGAGACTTATTATGACTTCCGACGTATCACTGCCTTGTCGAGCTTGTGTAGTCTGGATAATATACAAGCGTCTTATAGCGCTTTTCCTTGTTATACCCAGTTTGTACAAAACCTAATTTTGAATAGAATTTGAATGCCGAATTTACGTCAAATACTTCTAGAGTAATCGGCACCTTCGCGCGTTTAGATTCTTCTATTAGGTTGGCAAAGATTGATGATCCTATCCCAAGCCCTTGGAATTCTGGAAGCAGGTGGATGCCTCCAACATATAGAGATGTAGATGATTTCTCGACTCGCAGCCGCCCCACATCCTGTCCTTGGTATTGGATCACTTGGATCTTACTGGGTTCAAACTTTTCTTTATATTGCGCAAGTGCGGTGGTTCGGTCGAAATCTTTTTCCTCCTGACTTAACCCCATCGATACCTTAAATAAGAATTGAAGATCATTGCACTCTGCACTGCGGAGAGAATAAGCAACTTTTTGCGACACCTCGACCTCCTCGAGTAATATCTCTTTAGAGAATACCTCTTATTTATCAATTTGTCAAAAATTTCTATGTTTAGTTTTGAGGCAATTGCTTGAGCTGCTCCTCGATTGTCCGTTTTATCTTGCCCTCGAACATGCGGAGCATGAGAGGCAGTTTAAGTACCAAGTCATACTCGGTCTCGTTGGTCGCGACTGAGCCCGAAATGTGCTGGCCCTGTACTGTCACGGCAAATTCAAGCGTGTCCCCTACCCACTCTTCTTTTTCGATAGTTGCTTGGCCGGCAAGTTTAGGTCGTGCCTCTTCGAGAGCTTTTTTGATCTGATCAATTGCTTGTTGTTTGGTGCGCTTGTGCGGTATTTGGATTTGCATGCACCCTAGTATACAAAATTATCGCCAACGCGGCGAGAGAGCCGGTTTGTGGTGCGTGCTCCACGAGTACAGCGCGACCGCGGTCGCTGCGGCAACGTTCAAAGACTCGCATTGCGGATGGATCGGGATAGAAAGCACCTGGTCGCAGGTTTTACGGATCTCGCTGGAGAGTCCTTGCGCTTCGTTGCCAACAACGATCACAGTCGGGCCCGGAAAGTCTTCATCAGTAATAACCGCTTTGCCCTCGCCTGCCAATCCGTAAATCTTAAAACCTTTCTTTTTGAGCTGCGAGATTGTTGCGTCAACGGGCGGGATATTCACCAACCCGATGCGAAATGCCATACCCGCAGATACTTTAACCACTGTGCCAGAAATCGGTGCCTGGTTAGAGTCGGGCATCAAAACAGCAACAGCGCCAAAGCCAGCAGCTGTGCGGATAATCGCACCCACATTGTGAGGGTCAGTGACGCCAGCCATAAGCACCAACACGGTATCAGGACCGATTGTTAGCTTTTCCATAAAGCGATCAAAAGGGGTCACGAGGTCAACAAGCGAAAGTTGCGCAATGACACCTTGGTGGGCGGTATCTTTTTTCATATCCGAACGCGCTGCGCCTTCGGTAAAGGGTGAGACCTGCACGCCGCTTTCCTTAATCAAATGGTTAAGATTTGCGTCGTCAATTTTGGGCACCTTAAAAATGCGGGTCACCGCTTTTGGAGTATGTTCAAGCGCTTCGGAGACTGCGTGCTTGCCGTAGATGAAAATCTTATTGTGCTTCACGCTCTATATATAACACAAAAATTGCAGTTTGCAAAGACCGCCTCGAAAGTCTGTTAGAGAGCCCCTTCCCACTTGAGCATCGCTTCTTTGCGTTTGGTGCCCCAGCGGTAGGCGCCCACCTTTCCATCTTGCGCAAAGGTTGATGGCACGGCCCGGTGGCATGGCACGACAACAGCGAGCGTATTCTTGCCACAAGCCGAACCGACTGCCCGCGCAGCATTGGGTACCCCAATTTTTTTGGCTATCTCGCCATAGGTCATGGTTGTACCGCAAGGGATTTGCATCAGCGCCTTCCACACCTTGAGTTGAAATGGCGTGCCGACCAGTTCTACCTGTACCCGTTCAATATTGATCTTCCGTTTGGTACTCAAGATCCTGTCAATATTTTTTTTATTGTATGCGTCATCCGCCATAGTTACTTGTTGACTGTTAGCGTGCGGCGCATCTGGTCGAACTGATCGAGCAGTGCTGCGCGGTCAAACTCTTTGATACTGCCCGCAGGATAGTTTTCGAACACGCCATAGTGGATCATGTACCGCACAGCAATGCACGGGCTGGTGCCTGGCAGAGCAAAGACGGTTTCCTCGTAGCGATTACCTGCACCCGCGCCAGTAGTTGTCGCAACCGAGTATGACACACTACCGTCGGTCACAGTCGTTGCCTTAGCTCCGTTTGATGTGTCTATGAACAGGTCAGCTGTGCAACTTGTCACATTAGAGATTTGCTCAACGCTTAGGTAGCTGTCAGACGAAAGGTTGGTGCCGGTTGCCACTGCGGGATCAATAGTAAATTTGACACCGCTGATAGTTTTGCTGGGACCCAGATTGGTGTACTGGTACTCCTTGTCTACTGCCATGTTCGGCGCATAGCGTATAGAAAAGCGTGCAGCAGAATCTGTGTATGTTTGCGTGAGCGAACTATTGGTACTGGTAGCGACAGGTTCCTGAGTTATAGGCTCAGCAGTTTTTGGATGAGTCACAACAAACCACGCCCCAACGATAAGAATGACAAGGGCCGCAAAGCCGATAAGGATATTTTTCATAGTGGCTAGTATACACTATTCCTCTGTGTTTTTTGGGTGTGGCGCACGGTAAAACAACACCGGTACTAGTACGAGCGTCAGGATGATTGCGAACGAAAGGCCAAACATAATAGTGAATGCCAGTGGACCCCACATGTCGCTCGAGCGCGCCAGAGGCAGCATGCCCACCACCGTCGTAATGGTCGTCAAAAAGATCGGGCGCAAACGTGTCGCCGCAGAGTCCACCACCACATCAATGAGCGGTTTGTCTTTTTCAGCACGCAAGTGATGTACCATCGAGTCCATTAAGATAATCGCATGGTTGATAATAACGCCACCCAGCGCGATAAAGCCGAGCATCGAAGGGAACGATAGTGGTTGGCCAGTCAGCGCCAATCCGTCAAAAACTCCGATGAGAGAGAGCGGTACAATCAAGAGCAAGTACCCGGTATAGCGGAACGAATTAAAGGACACTACCAAAATCATAAACATCAGCACAAGCCCGGCAATGAGCGCAATGAACATTTGTATGAATGATTCGTTAACATCCTGGGTTTCGCCTCCGTACGAGATGGCCACACCGTCTGGTAAATCTAGTTCGGCTGCGCGTTTTTGAAAGTCTGCAACAGCGCCGGTTGCGGTTGTTTGAGGGCCAGGATAACCCGTCACACTTTCCACGCGACGCTTATCGTTATGGGCAATGGTTGCGTTGCTGACCCCAAGTTTGCTCTGAAGCACTGAACCCAGAAGCACCGGCCCTGTCGAGCCTGCAATGGTCAGGTTTTTAATACTATCGATAGTCGCCTCCGATGTGTCAGACGCATCGGTATATGCCGGGTTGAGGTTGAGCTTCACCACTACGTCGATATCTTGTGTTGCCTGAGGGATTGAGGTTGCGCGCGTACCATTGACCGCAGCACGCAATGTCTGTGCCACCACCTGGGTATTGAGACCCATTGCGGTTGCCTTTGCGCGATCGATAGTGAGTTCAAACGCAGTGCCGTTGTTTTGGGTAGACGCTGCGATGTTTGTCACGCCTGGGATTGTCGACAGCAGCTGCTTGCCCCGCTCTGCCGCGACTGCCAAGTCATCGAGGTTATTGCCGATGAATTGGATCTGGATCGGTGCACCCGAAGCTGGTCCATTGCTGAGCTGAAAGACCTGCACATTGGCATCAGTCACTACACTAAGGCGACTCTGCAGGTCCGCGGCTATTTCAGTACTGGTTTTTTTGTGCCCTTTAGGCAAGTTCACTGTAATATTTGCCTGGTTGCTGCCCGAGGTACCCGAACCAGCCAAAGCCGAGCTCTGCCCTACCGTGGTATTGAACGATGCGATATCAGAGTCGTCGTACAAAATTTCTTCCACCTGACGAGCCGCAAGATCAGTTTGTCCAAGCGTTGTGCCGCGCGGAGTCGATATGTTGAGGTATACAAAGTCGGCATTGCTTTGCGCAAAGAATATTGTTTGTACTAGACCCACAACAGGAAGCGTGAGCGAGACAAAAAACAGCGCGACAAGCGAACCGATAAACCAGTTTTGCCAGCGGCGATGCTCCAATACCAAACGCAGTTTTTCTTTGTACCAAATGGTTGCCTTGTGGGTATATTCCTCCTGCCAGATTTCCAGGCGGTTAGAACTTTTTTTGGTAAGCAAAATAGCGATAAGCGGCACAATACCGAGTGCCACAAACACCGACGCCAACAGCACAAAGATGATCGTGTACGGAATACCCGCGATGAATTTGCCGATGATCCCGGAAATAAAAAACAGCGGTGCAAACACGGCGACCGTTGCCATCGTGCCAGCAATCAGCGGCCATGCGTAATCATGCAGCGCCATGCGCGCCGCTTTCAGAGGATTGCCATACAGTGCCATGCGCGCATGAATGGCTTCTGTCACCACAATGCCCGAGTCCACCAAAATGCCCACCGCCAAGATAAGCGCAAAGAGGCTGATAAAGTTGAGCGAATTGCCCGTCAGGTACAGCCCGATAAATGAAATGAGGAACGACAGTGGGATCGAGAGCGCAGCGACCAGCGACTCGCGCCAGCCAATAGTGAGCAGCAAGACCAGCATCACAAGCGCTACGGTTTCAAAACCGGTTGCAGTAAGCTCGCCCAACTGTCTGCCCACTTCTATACCCTGGTCGGTTGCAGCTGGAATAAGGACTGTCGTTCCCTTGAGGGTTGTATCCTGCAAACGGGTGATTTCTTCGCGCACTGCGGTCGCGATAGATGCAACGTTGCCGCCTGCCTGTTTATATATCGATACAGAAATCGCTTGGTTGGATGGCTGGCCGCCGATACTCACACGCGAATATGTTGTCGCTGGCGCCAGGCCGTTTGAAATAAAGGCAATGTCGCGCAAGTAAATAGGGGCGCCGTTTTTATTTCCTACTGCTATTTCACTGATCTGTGAAGGGTCAGTGATACCGCCCTTGAAGTTCACGTCATAGTTCACTCCATCCATCGTGATAGTGCCGGCCGGTATGGCCGCATTGCTTGCTGCGATGGCGTTGATGATATCAACCAAGCGCAAGCCATAGAGCTCGAGAGATTCCTTGGCAACAATGACGGTCACCTGCCGGTTGGGCACACCCGTCACGTCTACACGAGACACACCTGTCACGTTAGTCAGTTCATCAGAAAGCGTGCGGCCCAATTTTGAGAATTCGGTTGCAGGCAGATCTCCGGAAATAGTGGCCACCAAAATCGGCATGTCGCTGAAGTTGATCTTTGAAACACTCGGGGCTTTTACATCAGCTGGCAGCGTGGGGGCAACCTTGGACACAGCATCACGCAGAGCCTGTATAGACTGGTTGGTGTCGGCGCTTGCCGTAAATTGCACCGTAATGAGAGAAACGCCGTCGCCGGAACTCGAGGTAATTTTATCTATATTGGCAAGGTTGCTGATTTCATTTTCAAGCTTGGTGGTCACCAGCATTTCCGTGTCGATTGCCGACGCCCCAGGAAATGCAGTTGCGACAATACCATATGGAATATCAATAGACGGCGAAGATTCTTTTGGGATACGCGCAAGCGCATAAAAACCTGCGATGACAACCGCCGCAACAAGCAGATAGGTAAACTGCTTTTTATCTAAAAAGAAATTCCAGACCGGTAGCATGTTAGTTAGAGTCGACTACAACTGTTTGTTTGTCAGCAAGACCGCGAGCGTCTGTGACAATGACGTCTTCGGCGCTGAGGCCACTGGTGACGACTACGCGGTCGCCCACAATCGAGCCAAGCACGATAGGATGCGCCGCAAGTGTATTGTTATCTGTAGTAAATACTACGGCGCCTTGCGGAGTTATTTTGGTTGCAATAATCGGGATAGTAATGGCAGCGGGGCTCTTGGTTTTACTCTTGCTAGTTCCGCGGTCGATAGTAACCGTCACAGTATCACCATCAGTCAACGCCGATTGGTCCCCGATAATACCGACACTGACTTCAATCTTGTTGGTGGTTGGGTCCAGCGCTGGTGCAATAGATACAACAACTCCCGAAGCAACCCCGCCAATATCTGCCTTGCCTCCCACTGCAATGGTTTTAGCATCGTCAGAAGTGATATACACCTTAATCGAAAGTGCCTGCGGGTTTGAAATCGTCGCAACTGGGGATGATATAGAAACAAAGTCACCGCGCGTAACCGGCAAGCTGACAATCGTACCGGAAATTGGACTGCGCACCACGGTCTTTTCGAGGTTGGCGCGTGCTGCATTGAGCGAACCTTGCGCGATCTTAACCTGCGCTTCTGCGGCCGCAATGTCGTTTTGGACGCCTCCGGTCGCAGTGTTCCCTGCTGTTGTTGCTGACGAACGCGCAGCGTCATAGGTTGCTTTGACACTCAAGAGGGATGCCGTTGCTGCAACAACTGCACTGCGCGCGGCACTTACACTCGCCAGATCCGCTGCAATAGTTGCCTGTGAGGTATTTTGATTTGATATGGCCTTATTAAGAGCTGCAGTAAGGACAGAGAGAAAACTCGCGACCTTCTGGGTATATGAGATCATCTTTTCAATTGAAGCGTCTACGTCGGCACCCAAGTTACCGCTTACAGCCTGCGCATCAGCAAGGGTAATTTCTATATTGGGGCGCTGGTTTTGAACATCATTTACCAACTGACTGTCTGACACAGAGAGGTTGAGTATGGGATTATAGCTACGCGGATTGCTAAAAAGTGCATCGGCTTTTGCATGTATCGCATCATCCAATGTCGCATAAGCGCTTTGCAACGCAGCTGCAGCAGAAGCTTGCGCGTTAGCTACACTTTGCTGTGCCTGACTCGAGGTAACGCTCGAGTTGCTGGCCGTGCTCCCGCTTGCTTTGGCAAGGGCCGCCACGGCGGCGTCGTATGAACCCTGCGCCTGAAGTACTGCTGCCTGTTGGCTAGCGCTTTCAAACCGGGCAATGACAGAGCCCGCCGATACACGTTGGCCGAGCTTGACCGGAAGGCTAGTGATTTCGCCCGAGCTTTGTGCAGTGACGCTCGCCTCGCTCACGGACGACACTTTGCCGGTCACTGGCAGTGGACCTGTAGCAGAAGACAGGCTAGCAACTGAGCTTATGCGTACGTGGCTTACAGTCGGAGCAGTTTCCATAGACACGCTGGTACGTGTGGCTGCATGGATTCCCAGAACAGCGACAATAAGCACTACTGCAGCCCCGGAAAGGGTGTACTTTCGCGGGAGCGCCAGGACATAATTAAAAAGCCGGCTGATTCGATGAGAGATCTTCATTTATCTTTCACTTTAGCATGTTTTGATTATCTGAGGTACTGTAGGTGCTTGGGTATTATTTAGTTAAGAAAAATTACTATGGATGACGAACACAAGGACGGCGCAGTTCCAGCTGAAGAAGCGGACAAAGTAGAGGAGGTGGACACTGAGGAGGCAGCAAAGGACGCTGAAGAGGCTGACGAGGCCGCAGCTGATAAAGCAGCAGCTCCAGAGTCCGAAGAGGAACAAGCAGCGTAAGCACAATTATGTGCAAAGAAAAACTCCGCCGATAAGGTGGAGTTTTTTTATTTGGACATTATGGGCTTGTTCATTACACTAAAGGGATGGATTGGCAAAAAATGGTCACCCCTACAACTGCAGGGATATTTTTGCT
>JAQBQX010000021.1 GCA_028286785.1 Candidatus Adlerbacteria bacterium | reverse complement strand
AATTTGATTTTAAGTTTTGCACAAACGCTCGTGCATCTGGTGTCGTAAACGCAAACTCAGCAGCATATTTCTGAAAACTTCATCTCACTTCATGAAGGGAAAGTGCAGTGTGGCGTAAGTATTTTTATGCTGTTCTAAACTGCAGGACACGCATTTGGTTGCCGTCAATTGCCAACACTCGTTACAATCTGAAGTAGTGATGAAGTATCTTACACCCATTGTATTGTTCGCAGCAGCAATTAGTATAATCATTATTTCTCCATTCGTGTTGTCGAATGCTCTTGCGTCCGACAACCCAACATCAATCTGGTGGCCGACAGACGGCTACCATGCTGGCGGCCCGCAGCCGCTTAAAGCAGTAGTGAGCGGTATTGCGATCGAGCAGTACGATATGTTCTGGCAAGTGGACGGCGGGTCGCTCAACCCAATGTCAAACAATTACACTGACGCGCCCCACAAAGAGGCTATCGTGGATATGACTGGCTGGAATTGGCACGGCAAAGGCCCGTATGTTATTAACTTTGTAGCCAAGCAAAACGGCGCAGTAGTTACAGAGCGCTCGATTACCGTTTATAACGAAGTTTCCACCGAGACCCCAGTGGCACCTATACAACTTACTGCAGACGTAAATATCCCTGCCGCTGCGACTCCTGAGATTATTGCTGCGCCAGCTGCGGCCGTATCTGCACCAGTAGTGTCTGCGCCAGCTCCAGTAATCGCGGCAATTACAACAACAGCTGCGTCGGTGCCTGCTCCCGCATCTGCGGCCGCAGCTCCTACTGAGTCTGTCCAGGTGTGGTGGCCAACTCCGCAAACGACGCTTCAGGGCAGCGTGCCACTTAAGGCAATAGTTCAAGGTATGCCGCTTGGACAATACACTATGTTCTGGCAAGTGGACGGCGGTGCGCTTAATCCGATGCTCGACAATAATACTGGCGCTCCACATAAAGAAGCAGTGATCGATGTCACCAGTTGGAAGTGGCAGCAAAGCGGCAACTATACATTGAACTTTGTAGCGAAAGATCTCTCTGGCAATGTGATTGCGCAGTTGAGCGTTCCCGTGATTATTAACCCGTCTTCATCGCAGGCGTCAGCAGTCTCTCAGGTGTTTACCGTGCTGAGCAGTGTGATAAATGCTCCTGCAGTTGCGCCTATCGCTCCTGTTGCTCCGGCAGCATCTGCGGATGCAATAAAAACATCTGGCAATAATCCGCTTTCAGGACTTGCTCTGTACGTAAACCAGTACTCTGGCGCTGCGGCACAGGCAAACGCATGGCGCTCCTCGCGCGCATCTGATGCGTCGGCAATGGACACCTTGGCCAACCAGCCGACTGCAATGTGGTTCGGCGACTGGAACAGTGACATATCAAAAGACGTTCGCAATGCAATGAGTGCTGCGCAAGGCCGCGGCCAGGCACCAGTGATGGTGTTGTATAACATTCCGGCTCGTGATTGCGGCGGATATTCAAGCGGAGGCACTTCTCAGTCTGGATACCGGTCGTGGATACAAAATATCGCAAATGCAATCGGCAACGGCAATGCGGTTGTGATACTTGAACCGGATGCGCTCGCCGGGGTTACGTGCCTCTCGAGCACTGACCAGCAAACCCGCCTGTCTCTTATCTCTGATGCGGTTTCGACTCTTAAAAACAATCCAAATACCCGCGTATATATCGACGCTGGCCATAATGGCTGGGTAGATGCTGCAACTATGGCAACCCGCCTCGTGGCAGCAAATATCTCACGCGCCGACGGCTTTGCCTTGAACGTATCAAACTTCGGCACTACAGTCGACAATACTAGTTATGGTAACCAACTCTCTCAAAAGCTGAACAACAAGCACTTCGTGATAGACACGGCGCGCAATGGCAACGGCAGCGACGGCAACTGGTGTAACCCGAGCGGTCGCTCAATCGGCCAAAAACCGACGACTTCGACTGGTAACACGCTCATCGATGCTTACCTTTGGATCAAAACTCCAGGAGAGTCAGATGGCTCATGTAACGGAGGTCCAAGTGCAGGTACATGGTGGGGAGACTACGCGCTCGGTCTTGTTCGCAACACTCACTAAGAACGCAGTTCAAATATCATAGTAAGACCAGCTACTCCTACCAGGGAGTAGCTCTTACTTTCTAAAAAGACATGGGTAGGGTCCTGCATGCTGCCTTCGACTGCAATGACGCGCGGTTTATTGGACCAGTCGTGGGTCTGCAGCACCTCAAGGTCCATGCCTTCAACATCGACGCTCATAAAATCGATATGGCCGACGTGTTTCAATAGTTCAGAAAGTGGCCGGATAGTAACCTGGTTTGTATGTATCAGTTGCAAGCCTTTGCGCTGTGGCGCCGGATTGCCAAGAGAGTTGTACGCTGCGTCATCGTATTGGTAGTACGTCTGTTCACCTGAGATGCCTACTGCGGCATTGATAAAGGTGTCGCGTCTGCGGAACCATCTGAACAATGTTCTAGCTGAAGGGTTGGGGTCAATAACAACTCCTTTCCATCCGCGTTTGTATAGGGCGTAGGTGTTTGAATAGAGTACTGGGTGATAGGCGCCCACATCTACGTATGTGCCGGTTTTGTTTCGGAGTATATGTTGTATTACAGCATCTTCTCCGAATTGAGAATAGGAAAGGCAGACCCCGCGACGCAGCAAGAGCTTGATATGTGTCTTGATCAGTGCGCGGAGGGCATTCACGCATATATCTTATAACCATATCCGCATTAACGCTATTCCAGAGTAAGTTTCTTTTCTACTTGCGACAGCGGGGTGTCGTAGCGGAGTTTGTACACGTAGAGCGTAAGATTATCCGAGAATGTCTTGTCCAGCACGCGTTGGTAATGCGTATCGAAGTACTCCTTGATGTCCTTTTCGTACCCTTGGTCGTAGGACAGTAAAAGCCATACCTGTTGATGGTCGGCGGTTACTTGATTGACTTGCGCCTCAAGACTTCCAGCATCGAATGCGGGGATTGCGCCGTATGCGTAGCGGTCCCACACTGGCAAGGTTTCCAGAGGCGCTGCACCGCGATAGTAGTAGTCGACAGGGTAGACCGTAAACGGACTTGAGAGCACCACCACGTCTTGTGGGCTGACGTTGGCGTTAATAAACTGTGCGGCCTGCGCGTAATTCTCTTTGACAGGATTGACGGGGTTGAATATTTCGATCACCAATGTGATTGCCATAATGCCGATGAGTCCATAGCGTAACCATCTGCCAAGGTTGCCCGCGTATCCGACCAAAAAGCTGGTCATCAAAAGGTAGAGCGACGGCACAGTGAATATGAGGTATCGGCTCACAAACAGCGGAGTGATGGTGACGCTTACGATAAATGCCAGCGCCATCGACATCAGTATCGTTGTCAGGAAAAAGACACTCTCTGGTCCGAGTCGTTGATTACGGCGCAGCGCAATAAAGCCCAAGAGCACTGTGATAGGCCACAGGGAAAGGAATATGGTGTTGAGGTTGTCAGTCTGGAAGCCGATAATAAACTGCGAGAACGCGTTGAAGATGTTGATGGAGGTCGGTGTCATTAGCACCGGCTCCTGGTTTTGCAATTGGCCTTGATAGAGCACAAAACCTATCCACGGTGCAATCGCTATAGTGGCCACAAGCGCCATGCCGAGCAGTTTCGAAAACGATTTACGCGGAAAGACGTCGCTGCGAAATAGGTAAAATGCTGCCTGTGCCGCAAGGTTGAGGAAGAAGAAGTAGTGTGTGTACACCCCAAAGATAATGGTAATGCCGTAGCCCCACCACGCGCCCGGCGCGCGCGCCTTCCAGATTTTGAGGAAGAAGTATTGGTTGAGAATCACAATGAGGGTCAAGAGAGTGTACATGCGGATCTCATTGCCGTACCAGTTCATAAACGGAGACAACGATAGGAGCATAGCGCTAAAGAGTCCGACGTTGCGGTTGTATGCAAGTTTGCCTAGAGCATACAAAGCGGGGATAGAGGCCATGTAGAATGCAAGCGACAAAAGACGTGCTGTTATAACACTGTCGCCTAAGAGTGTCCGCCAGAGGTGGAGAACAAGGTGGTAGAGAGGCACGTGCACGTCTTGGGAGACAACGGTAAAAATATCCAGAACGCTGCGGCTTGTCTGCCAGAGGCTTTGTGCTTCATCCAATCGCAAGCTTTGTCCAGCAAAGAAGAAGAAGGATAGCAGTCCAGAAAACAGCATCATCCCCCCGAGAATCAGGGTCGTCTGCATGCGCTCGGATGTGCGGGATGCCTGAGTCTGAATGCGCCCCGCCCTGCGGTATATACTGTTAGCGAGATAAGCCATAAGCGTGTTTGTGTTTGGTAATCGGTTTGTGAACTACCGGAGTCGAAGCTTCTCGCTCGGGGAGCGCTGCTTGGATAAACGGATAGAATACCGCCGCGTTAATGAGGACCCATGCAGTGTTGTTGATGACTGATGCGTCAAATCCTTGGCGAATGACCGCATAGGTAATACCGATAGCCGCAACAACCAAGTATGCGATATGCCAGCGCACCAATGGCAAAAAGTTGCCGCGCGCTTTTTGTTTTTCGGTCACCTGAAAGGCCGAGCGTTCTCGCGTGATTGCCGAGAACAATGCCTTGATGTGGATGTTAAACCCGCCCATCGAAAAGCCTAAGCTGGGGAAAGTGAACGTATAGTTCGACGCACGCTGAATCGAGAACAAGGTCAGGAACATATACGGCAAGAAGACAAGCGCCAAGAACATGCTCGATATTTCAACTGGCACCATGCCGGTGAAAAAGAATATAAGCGGCAATATCATGTCGAATACCACGACAAGGCCCGAGATGTAGAAGCTAGCAGACGCTAGATATTGGATGCGCTGTGCCATTGTGAGTCCTCGCATAAACAATGGGTTGTAGCGAAAGATGACATCCAAGGCGCCGCGTGCCCAGCGGAACTGCTGTTTAGAATATGTCAGCAAGTCTTCAGTTGCCAAACCTTCGGCGAGCACCTCTGGCACGTACACCGATGTGTAGCCTTTTGAGTGCATAAGGAGACCGGTGACGAAATCTTCGGCGATGGATTCGGTGCACATGCCGCCGACTTCCACGAGTGCGCTGCGGCGGATGACCATGTTGGTACCGCACATGGTGGCTGCGTTAAGGCGGTTTTTACCTTTGCATATTGGTCCGAAAAACAACTCTTGCTGTTCCCAGCTCGAGCGGGTCAAGTAATTTTCTGCATAGTTTTTATAAAACTGGGGCGTCTGCACAAAGCCGACGTTAAGGTCGCCAAAGTACGGCACTGTTTTGGAAAGGAAGTCCGAGTGCGGTACATGGTCGGCGTCAAAGATCGCGACCAGCGGATTTTCAGTCAGACGAAGTGCGTTGTTGATGTTGCCAGCTTTTGCGCCGCCGCCTACTGTGCGCGTAATGCAGCGCACTCCCAGCCGGTCGGCAAGTGCCTCGATATCGCGCCAATTGTCCTTGCCTGCTACGTAGCCGTCGTTGAGGATATTGATGGTATATGTCGGGTAGTTGAGGAGGCGGGCTGCGCGCACAGTTTCTTCCACCAATTCAACTGGTTCGCCACACACGGTTATAAAAATATCGACACCCGAGCGAAGCGATGTATTGGTCGGCGCTTTGTAGGATGTGTCCCATACCGTGTAGAGGAAGGTGAGCACTTGCCAGAGGTGGAAGACTTCTCCCGCAATCAACAGCGTAAACAGTACGCGGTTGCCAACCTCAAAAAGAAACACCAGCGCCAAAAAGTACGCAATGGCCATTGCCGCATTCAGAAGAAATAACCCTTTTGGAGAATCACCTTCCAAAAAGTCTTTTCGCATGTCACCAACTTGTGGGTCGTCGTAGTATGTCATGATGGTACATTTATTTAAGTAATGCTGCGTCGGGTATATTTGCGGTCAGATTAGGGAGAAGATTGTTGTAGAGAGCTATACCAAACCAAGCCAGGTTGCTGTCGTAGTAGGACAGGTCTTGTTTCCAGGTATTGCTGTCGGGGTCAAAGAGATAGACGAGTTTTTTTTCATATACGTCTTTTGCATGTGCCGGATCGGCAATCATAAAGTAACCGATGGTTCCGCCATAGAGCGCGGCACTTTCTGTCTGCTGGTTGGGTCTCCCGTCGTGGGTGTATACCGCGCTTAGCATGCCGTTTTTCTCCCACTCGTCTGAAAAGAACTTCATTTTTTGCAGAGTCGTTTTTGCTCGCGGTTCCTTAAACCACACCCAATCGAGCGCGAGGCGGTACGGCGTGCGCAGGGCATCGTACCCAAAATTGGAGGTGAGGTCGGTGCGGCCGGTTGCGGTAATGGCGCCAGTTGCCTTGTTGATTGCCACCCAGTCTGGCGGGAGACCGACGGTAGATGTGGCATCCAGCGGTGAGTCCATGCTTTTTTGGATAACACTGTACGAGCTGTCCACGAGCTGATTCCATGGATGGGTTGGGTCAACTTTAGCAAAGATCTTGTACGCTGCAGGGTTTAGGTATGACGGGTTAATAATAATGACATTTGAGCTACTGGTCTTTTCGACATTATTGGCTGCTAGGTACGGTATGCCATTTACAGTCACCACTTCCTTGTCCCAGATATCGCTGATGATGTCGCGCGCATCACCAAGATATGGTTGGTACTGCCAGCGCGAGTATGCAAACACAAGAGCGAGTGCGATATCAACATCGGCATCACTTGCTGTCGTGTTGCCACCCTCGTCTACTTTGATGCCATATGTGCCGCTTGGTAGTTGGCCAAAGAGCCATGCAAAGAGATGGTCGCCGGTTTTGTGCTGCATGTTGTTTTTAGTCCACGTTAATTCTTGGTCAAACGTCGTTTTGTCGCTCATCCACACTGCGCGTAGCATAGTGTAGCTCTGGCCTTCGGATGTCGTAATGTCATTGCGCTGTTTGTCCAATGTTCGGCCGGTGCCAGGCTCCAGATAGGTGAGTGTGTATTGATGCCATAGTGCGCCTATTGCCTGGGTTGGTGAAAACACCAGCGGCACATTGCCGCGGCCACTGTTGCGGTAAAATACTACCGCAATGAGAATGAGGGCAAGCCCAATCGCTGTGAGACCAATAACGCGAAGTCGCATAAAGAAGTATTAAATTACCAAGCGCTACGCGGACGTGACGCGCGCGCGAGGATTAATAAGCCAACTGAAGAATCTGCGCACTGCCTCGCCTTCGGCACACACAAACCCGATGATGCCGAGCAGGATCGCAATCTCCAACAGGAGCTGTGTTGTCGAAGCAGACAACGCGTTGCTCTGTGCATATGGGTCGTTAACCGATTGCGGTACAAACGAACTCATGACAAATCCGTTGGTGCCGGAAGTTTGTGCCAATGAGCCAGAAGATGCTGAAGTTGGAGAAGTCGGTTTTGAAGAGCTGACCACAGGAGTCGAAGTTGCGGGCTTAGTTGGTGTAGACGTGGCGGAAGACACTACAGGAGCGGCCGGTGTCGGTTGGGGAGCAGGTGTTTCCTTGGGCGGATCATTCTTTTTTGTGTCAGACGTGCCTGAGTCGTTATTGCGGTCGGATAATATATTTTCAATTGCATCCCGCAAGCTCTGTTTTTTAGTATTTTCGTTCTTTGCCGCGTGCGCAGTCGGCGCAATCAACATAAACACCATCGCTAATACCAGCATCTGTACGCGTATATTTTTTTTGTTGATAGTAGTCATAAGCGTATTTATGCTTGGGTTGCCAAGTCGGTTGTGCGAGATGGACGGAAGACCCAGAACTTGGACAGAACAAAGTTAGTGCCGAAAGTCAGGCCGGTTGTGATAATGAGTGCAGCCAAGTCGTACATGCCGAGGCGCAGCAAGATATTGAGACCCTCGACGTTGATAGCAAGCGAGATGGAGACGACGGCGTAAAAGCGAAGCACCTCAAAGAATGTGATCTTTTCGCGGACACCGAAGGTCCAGTAACGGTTGATGAGGAGCGACGATATCGTACCCAGGAGAAATGAGAACAGCTTTGCCGCAACAAGATGTTGGGCAAATACTTCAGTTCCGCGGGTCAGGGCAACATATGCGCTGAGGTCCAGGGCCGTGTTGAGTACTCCTACCGCCATAAACTTTAAGATCTGTTTGTGCGTGACAAGGCCCAGCTCTCCGCGATAGAGCGCTACCATTTCGCGGAAGGCGCGGATAATGACCGAAGGCTTGGCGCCTGTGGCCGACCCTGCTGTGCGGGGTAGATGGGAGACAGGTACTTCTTTTATACTGACTCCGCGGCGTTTGAGGCGGATGAGTGTCTCGGCGCTGATCATGGCGCCTTGTGAGCGCAGGCGCAGATTTTGCACCAGCGAGCGCTTGAACAATTTGAATGCGCAATCGATGTCGCGCACTTTCAGGCCAAAGAAAAAGCGGTTGAGCATGTTCCATGCTTTGGCATTGAGCAATCGCATTGCGGGGTCTACGCGCGGTGCGCGGTAGCCGATGACCACCGGATATTCAGAAAGGTGCACGAGCAAGTTTTGCAGTTCTATAATATCGAACTGCAGGTCCGCGTCCGTAAAGAATACGTACTCTTTGGTCGCGGCAGCAATGCCAGTTTTGAGCGCAGCGCCATAGCCGCGGTTTTTGCCATGGTCTACGACGCGCACTTGCGGGTACTTTGCTGCAAGCCGCTGTGCGACATCGAGAGTGTGATCAGTCGACCCATCGTTAATTACAAGGATTTCGTAGTCGCCGACATAGGGAGATTTTTCAACAACATCGATTGTGCGTTCGACGGTTTCGGTGATGTTTTCCTCTTCGTTGTACGTGGGGAAAAATATGCTCAGTGATATGGGCTTCATACTATATAGACGACGAGGCGAATAATTAAAACTTACGAGGACTTTTGTTAATTGCACATACAATCGGTGCTTAACCTCTACAGTACTCAGGGTTGTATTAAGGACACCTGAAAAAGCGTATGAATTTTTCTTCAGGTGGTGGCGCGAAGCCGTTTTTTTGTGTAATCTAGGAGGGTTCGGGCTTGTACGGATGAGTTCGTAAAAGCCGACGTAGCTCAGCTGGTAGAGCAACGCCATGGTAAGGCGTAGGTCCCCGGTTCAAATCCGGGCGTCGGCTCACGATTTTCCAAAATCGTTTGTCTATATATAGATAGTGCCGAGGTAGCTCAGCTGGTAGAGCAGCGGTATCGTAAACCGCAGGTCGGGAGTTCGATCCTCCCCCTCGGCTCCAATGGAAAAAACTGATATAGAAAAGCGCATCGCCGAAATTGAGGGAGCTATGACAGCGCCCGATTTTTGGAGCAATGTCGACGAGGCCCAGGCGCTCATCAAAGAACTGCAGAGCCTCAAGATCGAGGCTGAAGGAGGAAATGTCTATGACCAAGGCGGCGTGATACTTTCGATCGTAGCGGGCGCAGGTGGTGACGATGCCGAAGACTTTGCCCGGATGCTTTTGGAGATGTATCGCAAGTTCTGCGAAAAGCAAGGCTGGGGCATGAAGATGCTCCATGAAAATGAGAACGACCGCGGCGGCTACCGCAACCTGTCTGTCGAGATAGACGGCAAGAGCGTGTATGCGCAGCTCAAGAATGAATATGGCGTGCATCGCTTGGTGCGGATCTCGCCGTTTAATGCAAACCAAAAACGACAGACATCGTTTGTGCTTGTCGAAGTGCTGCCGGTTTTGCAAAAGGTAGGGGCGCATATCGACATCCCAGAGACCGACTTGGAGATTACGTTTGCGCGCTCGGGCGGTCCCGGCGGGCAAAACGTCAACAAACGCGAAACTGCAGTGCGTGTCGTGCATATACCAACCGGCATCTCGGCGCACGTCGACGGCGAGCGCACCCAAAACACCAACAAAGAAAAAGCCATTGCGATAGTGAAGGCCAAGCTCATGCACCACATGGAAGTCGAGCGTAAAGAAAAAATCAACGAGCTTTCCACCGACGTGGGCAAAATCGAGTGGGGAAGCCAGATACGCTCATACGTATTGCACCCGTATAAACTGGTTAAAGACCACCGAACAGGTGTGGAAGTCCACGACGCCGAGTCGGTGCTAGAGGGCAACCTAGAGCCATTTGTTGAGCCGTCTTTGAACTAGACTTTTTAGGATTCATACGTATAATATACGTTAGATTCAGTATTCTAGAAAAGGAGAAATACATGCAAGGCATAGATCTTTCACATCTTCGATGGGAGGGCGTAAGTTTGGTCAGTCGTATGTCGCCTGACGAATTGCTTCAATTTGCAGCGACTCGTAAGGCTTGTATCGACCAGCTACAAAAAAGCAAGGCAGAGATTCAATCTTTGCCAGCTGACGCAAGACTTATTGTGTCTGAAGAAGGAAATTACGCTTCAGGAAAAGATGTCTTTGAAGCGTTCGATCAGTTTGTAGAAAAATTTCCTGACGATCGATCACAGCGCGCGAGTTGTAAGGTGGGAGATATAGTGTGATTACCGGCTCAGTGGATGATGTGGGACGTCCATATATACGTGTAGAGGCGCCGGGCGGTCATTCAGTCATACTCCAAATCGACACCGGGGTAAATGAATCCCTCGTAGTTAATAGGAATGCTCTACATCTGCTCGGAGCAAACAACAGCACTGTTGATGCCGACTCACTTCAATTGGTCGAGTTGGCCGATCTATCTCAAACTACTGTGCTGTTGGGTTTGGTACAGATAATCTGGTTCGGAAAGATTATTGTGGTAGATACGCTCGTCACCACGCAAGTACCCAAAAGGCCGCCTCAACCTGATCAGCCAGTAGGTTTTATAGGGACTAAATTATTGAAGGACTGCAGACTGAGAATCGACTTCCCTAAGAGAAATGTTGAAATAGATAGAGATCAAGACTAAGGCGCTTAATTGCGCCTTTTTTATTGGACAAGAGTCATTTGGTATATGTTGCCCCGCGCTGCAAAGCGCGGGGCTTTTTTAAGGGAACACTTATGCCGTTTTATAAACGGCCCATGCCCACAATAGCTGGGAAATGAAGGTGCATAACGGGTTTTGCATCTGGGGCAGGGCGGAGTACAATGGACAAGTTGTATGATCTATTACGATCGAGTCAGTAAGGTGTACGCAGATGACTCCGTAGCGCTCGAGGACGTCAGTTTCTCAGTCGAACCAGGAGAGTTCATCTCTATCGTCGGTCACTCCGGCGCTGGTAAAACCACCCTCATTAAAATGCTCCTGGCCGAAGAAAAGCCAACCACTGGCTCGGTCTTTTTTGAGTCGGTCAATGTCCACGATGTGCCAACTCGCCGCATGGGCGAGTTGCGTCGTAAAATCGGTACCGTATTTCAGGACTTTAAATTATTGCCAAGCAAAACCGCATACGAAAATATCGCCTTTGCGATGGAGGCCGCTGGCCGTCCAGAAGAAGAGATCCGCTCAGACGTGCCGCATGTCCTCGAGCTTGTCGACCTCACTGACAAGATGAACAACTTTCCAGACGAGCTTTCAGGCGGCGAGCAGCAGCGCGTCGCCATTGCGCGCGCCATCGTCAACCAACCTGATGTCATCATTGCCGACGAACCAACAGGCAACCTTGACCCGGTCAACACATTCGAGATCGTGCAGATATTGAAAAAAATCAATGACCTCGGCACCACCATCATACTGACCACCCACAACAAGGGTGTCATCGATAGCTTGAAAAAACGCGTTATTACTATGGACCGCGGCAAGGTCATCCGAGACGACCGCGAAGGTAAGTACATCCTCTAAACTATGAAACACGTCACGATCAAGCGCATATTGCGAGCAGGTTTCCTGGATTTTTGGCGCAATGCGTTTGTGTCATTTGCTTCTATCTTGGTGATGACTGTGACGCTGTTCATACTCGGCACGACCATCTTTACCGGAGTGATCTTGAATACCGCGCTCGCGCAGTTGCGCGACAAGGCAGACATCAATGTATATTTTGTGCCTAACGCCCCTGTCGACCAGATACAGGCTCTCCAGAGCCAAGTAGGCGCATTGCCTGAAGTCGCCACAACCACATACACCTCCCAAGAAGAAGCACTCGCGCAGTTTCGGGACCGCCACCAAAATGACCAATTGACTATCCAGGCGCTCGACGAGCTCGGCGGCAACCCACTGGGTGCCGTAATGACCGTCAAAGCTAAAGAAATTTCCCAGTACGATGCTATTGCGCAGTTTATACAGCAGCAGCAAGCCTCTGGCACCGGGCAGACATCTATCATCGACAAGGTAAATTATTTTGACGCGTCGCACCGCCAGGCGCTTGACCGTTTGTCACAGATCACCAGCTCGGCCCAGCGCATCGGGCTCATCATCATCATTTTGCTCATCGCAATGACGATCGCTATTTGTTTTAACACATTGCGCTTGGCTATTTACAGCAGTAGAGAAGAGATTGGTGTCATGCGCTTGGTAGGCGCTACCCAGCTGTACATCCGCGCACCCTTTATGGTAGAAGGTGTTCTCTATGGACTCATCGGCGGAATCGTGACCTTGCTGCTGTTTTACCCGCTGACCTACTGGCTTGGCAATGCAACGGAGAACTTCTTTGGTGGAGTGAATGTTTTTACCTACTACGTTGTACATTTCCCCATGTTCCTCCTCATTATTATCGGGACCGGTGTTGTGTTAGGCGCCCTGGCGAGTTACTTGGCTGTTCGACGCTACCTCAAAATCTGATATACTCTGAAACTGTATATGCCAGCCGATACCACCACTTCCCGAGCAGCAGCGCCTAAATACATTTTCGTCGTCGGAGGCGTTATGTCCGGTATCGGCAAAGGAGTGGCCACGTCGGCTATCGGCCGCATCCTCCAGTCTAAGGGGTTTGTCACAACCGCAATCAAGATCGACCCGTATATCAACGTCGACGCTGGCACCATGAACCCTACCGAGCACGGCGAAGTCTTTGTGCTTGAAGACGGATACGAGACAGACCAAGACATGGGCAACTACGAGAGGTTTTTGAATGTGACGCTGCCTTCGACCAATTACATGACCACTGGTCGCGTGTATCAAGAAGTGATCCGCCGCGAGCGCAATCTCGAATATAAGGGGAAGAATGTGCAAGTGGTGCCGGACGTGCCGCTGGAGGTTATCCGCCGTATCGAAGAGGCTCAAAAACAGGCTGGAGCTGACGTCACACTTATTGAAGTCGGCGGCACTATTGGCGAGTACGAGAACATTCTTTTTTTGGAAGCTGCCCGCATGTTCAAGCAGAAGATTCCGGGGGATGTTGCCATTGTCATGCTTTCGTATGTACCGATCCCGAACAATATCGGGGAAATGAAAACCAAGCCCACACAGCATGCGAGCCGGGAACTTAACTCGGTCGGGCTCCAGGCGGATGTCATCCTTGCGCGTGCAGTGACTCCTCTTGATGCCAAACGTAAGGAAAAAATAGCGCTGTTCTGCAACATCAGCTCCGAGCGTGTGATCTCGGCGCCTGACGTGCAATCCATTTACGATGTGCCGAGTAATTATGAAAAGGACGGCCTTGGAGATATTTTGTGCGAGGTGCTTGGGCTTGCAAAAAGGAAAACCGATTTGTCAGACTGGGAATCATTCGTCGCAAAGACCAAGAACGCCACCCAAGAATTGAATATCGCCGTGGTTGGAAAATATTTTATGTCAGGCGAATACGTTTTGTCTGATGTCTACATTTCTGTCATCGAGTCCATCAAGCACGCAGCTGCGCACAATGATGTAAAAGTAAAATTGGCGTATCTCGATTCAGAAGAGTACGAAAAAGACCCAACAAAACTGGAAGAGCTTAAAGCATATGACGGCGTGATGGTCCCTGGTGGGTTTGGCAGTCGCGGTGTCGAAGGGATACTCTTGGCCATTAAGTATGTCCGCGAGAACAATGTCCCATACTTTGGGCTTTGTTACGGCATGCAGCTGATGGTTGTCGAATATGCGCGCAACAAGGCTGGACTCGAGGGCGCCATCACTGCCGAAATAAATAAAGAGGCAATACATCCGGTCATCGACATCATGCCCGACCAGAA
The DNA here is from genome assembly GCA_028286785.1 of Candidatus Adlerbacteria bacterium. Classification (GTDB taxonomy): domain Bacteria; phylum Patescibacteriota; class Minisyncoccia; order Phycocordibacterales; family SBAW01; genus GWA1-54-10. The sequence goes on along the minus strand of JAQBQX010000021.1, from coordinate 4,201 downwards.
AGAAAAGATGACCAAGCAAGACTATGGCGGCACTATGCGGCTGGGCACATATCCATGTAACCTCAAAGAGGGCAGTGTTGCGCGGGCCGCATACGGCAAGGCGGATATCTCCGAGCGCCACCGCCATCGCTACGAAGTGAACCCCGAATACATCAAGCAGGTAACCGATGCTGGTCTCGTATTTTCTGGCACGTCGCCGGACGGCCGTTTGATGGAGATCGCCGAACTTCCCGCATCGGAGCATCCATTTTTCCTCGGAGTGCAATTCCATCCAGAATTTTTGTCACGCCCCCTAGACCCTCATCCTTTGTTTATGGCATTTATTGCCGCCGCTAGTGCGTACACGGCCGCGAAGAAGTAGGTATACTGCACACATGAAGCGCATCGGCCTCCTAACACAGATTGCTTTTTGGGCCGCAATGCTTTGTGCGGGATGCGCGCTTGGCTGGTTTGCTCACGCGAGCATGAGTCCAAGCCCTACCGATATTCGCGGTGCCACGCTGTATCAAAGTAATGCACCTTATCAGTATATTGACCCGCTATTGGCGTGCGATGTTGGGACAGAGTCGGCATTTCCTGAACTTCGGCCGCTCACCGACACTATCTCGGGCATCATCAATCAAAAAAAGCAGGCGGGACTTATAGACAATGCGTCAGTATACGTGCGCACTCTGCGCGGTGCACGTTGGATACAGGTTAATGCCGCGGCTAAGTATGCCCCGGCATCGCTCTTGAAAGTGTTTGTGATGATGGCATATTTTAAAGAAACGGATGACACTGACAATGTTGCATTTTTAGACAAGCGTATTGCCTTTGAAGGCTCTGTAAATACCAACGACGACACGCCGGGTGAAGTGATCCCGCACCTGCAGGCGGGTAAATACTACCCTGTGCGTGACATTATCAAACAAATGATCGTTTACTCGGACAATGAGGCTCTTAATACGTTAGTCGATAACTTTGACAGTAAAACGCTGGCCGACTTCGAGCAGATTTTTACCGATCTGAACATACCGTCGCCTGTTAAGGTGCAGGAAAGCCAGCTCGACTTTATGGGAGTGCAGGACTACTCCATGATCTTTCGCGTACTGTTTGGCGCAACGTATCTTTCCCGACAGTATTCCGAAGAGGCTCTGGCGCTTTTGGCGCAAGCACACTACAAAGGGGCATTGGTTGCAGGATTGCCGCCGGACATTGCCGTGGCGCACAAATTTGGTGTATCACAAGAAGTAACCACTATGCCCGCCGGTGTAGTCAACGAGCTCCATGACTGCGGCATTGTGTACTACCCCGGTCACCCGTACCTGATGTGCGTTATGACCCAAGGCGACAATTATGCCGACCTGCAACAAACTATTGCGGATATTTCGCGCGCATCGTATAACTGGCTGGACCAATATTGGAATACGCATCCCGCAGCCACTCCCGCACTTAAACCATGAAACGTCGACATATACATTGGGCAGCGATAATTATTACGCTTGTGTGCGTGTTGGCGCTTTCCTGGCCTCATTCAACTTCTTCAATAAGGCACTTTGGCGGGCCGCTCGCGCTGGTGTCGCAACCGGATATGGCGGTGGTTATGTTTGCTGGCGACGTCATGCTTGACCGGTCATTACGCTCTGTGGCACGGGAAAGAGGTGGAGACTTTTTGTTTGAGTGCATGGACTCGACCTTGCGCACTGCCGACGCGGTAGTGGCTAACTTGGAGGGTCCTATTACCGACAATGTCTCGCGCAGCGAAGGAAGCGCCCCTGGCTCGTCAGATAACTTTGTGTTTACTTTTCCGCCCACAACCGCACAGCTCTTGAAAGACCATTACATAACCGCAGTGAGTTTGGGTAACAACCATATCGAAAATTTTGGCAGCGAAGGTGTGCAATCAACAATCAGCTATTTGAACGAGGCACGTGTCGGATATTTTGGCGACCCGCTGCATGACACGGTGGCGACGCTCACGAGCCATGGAATCGTGATTGAGCTGATTGGCTATAACGAGTTCGATAACAAGGCGGGAAGCGCCTCTACAACCCTAAGCCAGATACGGGGGGCTCGTGCGCGCGGTCATTTGCCGGTGGTGTTTACGCACTGGGGTATCGAATATGAACCGACAGCACCACAATATATACGCGAGCTTGCGCACCAGTTTGCTGATGCGGGCGCTGCAATGGTGATAGGATCACACCCTCATGTGGTCGAGGACCACGAAACATACAACGGCGTGCCGATTTACTACTCGCTCGGCAATTTTATATTTGACCAATACTTCAGCGACGCGGTCACCCACGGGCTGTTGCTAAAAGTGACTTTTGACAGCATGGGTGCGCAAACAATAGAAGAGATACCTGTAGTACTCGATCGCAGCCGCCAAACGTGTCCGGTGCAATTCTAGCGTACTAGTCGGTTATCTATCTGATCACCTGCAAAAAATCCTTCAGCGGCATATTCGCGCCTGCGGCATTATTGTGGCAACCTCCTCCTAACGACTGCGCAAGCTCAAGCGCGATGGGAGTCTGTCCGTCTTTTGAGCGGAAACTGATCCGCACTTGGTCGCCTTTAATGGTAAAGAGAGCTACGGCCTTTTCCAACTTTCCTGAAAGAATATTACCTGCAGCAGATTGGTACACGGTGATGTTATAAGCGGAGACATCCCAATCTTTGATGCGAATGGTGATTGGCAGGATTTTTGTCTGACTTTCAACCTCTTTATCTGCATAGGCTGTGATGACTTTTCCCTTATCTTTTATTTCTGACAAGCTGCTGTCGATTAGAATGCGTACAGTTGCGGGGTCGTCCCGGTACATCGAAAGGTAGTTGTTGACGTGCTTGGTGTCGTCGCCCAGTTGATGCTTCCAGAGGTCAGAGTCTTCCACCAAGGCGATGAGTTCGGGCTGTGCCTCATCAGGAAAGAGCGTTGCCCAGGTCAGTGACGCACCGGACTTGTCGTTGTTAAAAATATACGTGTAGTTAGGGTTGTTCTGCACGAGAGTCTCAAACTCTTCTTTGCCGCCGATATGATGATCGATGGTTGTCACTTTATTTCCGGCGGTCAAAAATTCCTGCACACCAAGTCCGCAATCGAGTGTATAGACAACTGTTTTGGGTGTCAGCGCCGCGAGTGCAGGTGCGATATCCTCGGGCGCGTACCCGTGCTTAAGAGGGAAGAGCTGGGCCTCCGGGAACTTGCGTAACAAAACCGCAGCGGCAGTTGTGCCATCGATACAGTCTTTGTGATATGTGGCAAGAATGTTTTGCATGATGTTTCTGGCTGCCAGACTAGGATTCGAACCTAGATAAACGGATTCAGAGTCCGTTGTCCTACCATTAGACGATCTGGCAATCTGCCGACCTACTGTAGCAAAAAAAGCAGCCTTAATCCACCACGACGACCTTGGTGCCGACGTCGGCCCATTCATACAATTGTTTGGCCTTCTCCGGCGGCAAGTTCACGCATCCGTGCGACCATGGCTGACCAAAATTGTCGTGCCAATATGCGCCGTGTATTGCGCCGCCCTGGTATGTAAAATATAAGTCCCACGGCACGCCAGGCAGGTCGTAGTATTGGTCGCTTATGTCTGGGATCGGCCCTTGCATATACCGGCTCGGGGTTTTTCTGAAAATGGTAAAAGTGCCACGCGGGGTTGGTGTCAGCTCGAGCCCCGTCGAGATGGGCTCTTGCATAAACAAGACATCATCCTCGTATGCATACAACATCTGCTCGCCGCGTCGCACAATGATTTTTTTGGTGCTGGCTGCACTGCTGTCTCCGGGCAGTGCCTGGTCTCCGGTGTTATCAAATGTGCGTACCACATCGGCTGCGACGTACCAATCGCTGGTAACGCGTTCGCGGTAACGCACGGTGCTGTCAAAAGCGACTTTGTACCAACTACTGCCATCATCTGCAACAACCGTCTCCGCAATTTTGAGTACGATCCCATTGCGCAACTTCAGTACGGCGGGGTATTCGATACCGGGGCCGCTGCGCACGTTAACGCATGGTCCTGCGTAATGAATGTCACAACCGTCCGTTACTTCAAAATATTCCTGGAGTGTCGGATTCGGCTCGGTTAGTGGTACCGATTCGAGCCCAAACACCTGTGCAGTCTGGGTATCTACCGGCACCAGGGTCGCGTTAGTGTGCGGCGGCACATCTTGGTTGTGTGCCAATAGCGACCCTGACACGGCAAAAAGAGCGAGCAAA